>JAKSRZ010000074.1 GCA_024403375.1 Lachnospiraceae bacterium | reverse complement strand
TGAGAACAGAGGCTGCAATTGTTACAGGACTGGGTAATAACGAAATAAAAAAAATAAAGGAGCTTGTTGCCTGGTTCAGACAGAATGATGAACTTGTTGCTATTTCAAGGCGTGCGTATATAGAAGGACGAATGAATCAGGAAGTTTATGATAATTGTATGTCATATTACTTCGCTGAACGCATAAGTACAAATAAGCGATACATTAATAATTATACAACATATGAGACCTTGCAGACTAAAGCGGACGAAGCGTATTTGCAAAGGCGAAATGCAGACACAACAGAATGGAAAAGGCGGCAGGACGAGGCACAGAAACTTCGTGAGCGTATTTTAAGTCGACGTCTTTATCAAAAAATAAACGATTCTATGTGTGCAATGTATGGGGCAAATTGGTTGGAGTGATTACATGGACGAATTTCTTTCTTCAATGGATTTTATGCGTCTGGGGCAGGCGGTAAACCATGAAAACTGGCAAAGTGCTATGATGATAATAAAACGTATGAGTTCTGCGGCAAAAGAAATCGGGGCAGAAGACTTTGAAAGAATGCTTTCAAAGATTCGAGTTTGTGTGCAGAGCAAAAGCAGATCGCAGGCACTGAATGCTCTTGCAATGCTGACGGCACTGAGGGTCAGAAAGCTTAAGGAAATAAAAGAAACGTGAAAGAATAAAATGAGGTGACAAACAATGGGACGTGCATCAGTAAAAGAAAACAAAGGTATTTATCAGCTTGTGAGGGAGAATCTTAAACTCACTCGAGAGGGTGCGAGCCAGGTGCTAAACGGAATATCACCGGAGAGAATAGAAAAAATCGAAAATGAACGTGCACAGATTATCCCGTGGGAAGTGCTGGAAATGTCACGAGGCTACAAGGCCCCTCATCTTTGTAATCAATATTGTGCAAAAGAATGCCCTATTGGCCAGACCTACGTGCCGGAAATAGAGGTTAAGGACCTGACAAGGATTGTTATGGAGATGCTTTCATCCCTTAATTCTGTGGAAAAAAGAAAGGAACGTCTCATAGAAATTGCTGCGGATGATATGATTTCGGGGGACGAAATAAAGGATTTTGTGGCAATACAGGAGGAACTGGAACGCATTTCACTTACGGTGGAAACGTTGCAGCTGTGGTCTGAACAGATGTTGGCAGACGGAACAATCGACAGGGTTGAATACGAAAAGCATAAACGAAAATAAGATAGAGCAGTCTATTCTTTCAACATGGAGATTTATTATAACTCATTCGGCGGCTAGAATTAAGAAGCATTTTGTAGAAAGGAGGCTTCTTTTGTGACAGTGAAAAGCCGAATAATGGCCATTAAAATAGTAGAACTTGCTTCAAATAATCCGGGGTATGCTGAAGGGATTGGAATTGATGCAAAAATGCTACCTAAAGACAAAGGAAAAAGTGGCCAAAAAGAGGGTGAGTTTTTAAACGTTAAAAAGAGAACAAAAAAATGCGTGTAATGTAGTTGAGTTTGTATATTATTCACAAAACAAAAAAGGATATATATATTTAATTGACAAAAAAATAACGTATTGTTATTCTATAAGCCCCGAGATAGGGGTTCCCATCCGGGCAAACTATATTTTTTTATTGTAGGAGAATAACAATGAAGAATGTGAAGAAGATTCTTGCTCTTGCATTGGCTTTTGTAATGGTACTTGGCCTTGCTGCTTGCGGTAAGAAGAACAACACTTCCGTTGCAACAGGTACTGCTACAGCTAAGGGCTATGCAGGTGACATAACAGTTACAATTACTGTTGACGATGGAAAGATTACAACATGTACAGCTGATGGACCTAACGAGACACAGGGTATCGGCGCTGCAGCAATTGAGACACTTTCTGCAAAGGTTGTAGAAAAGCAGTCCATCGCACTTGATACAGTTGCAGGTGCAACATTTTCCAGTAAGGGATTCCTTGAAGCTGCAAAGGCTGCTATCGAGAATGCAGGTCTTAAGGCTGAGGATTTCTCAAAGGCTGTAACAAACACAAACAACGGCGGTGAGGCTGTTGCTAAGACAGCTGACGTAGTAGTAGTTGGTGCAGGCGGTGCAGGTATGACAGCTGCAATCACAGCTGCTAAGGCAGGCAAGAAGGTTATTCTTGTTGAGTCTCAGGGCATGGTTGGCGGTAACTCTGTTCGTGCAACAGGTGGTATGAATGCTGCTGACACAAACTTCCAGGATGACAACAAGTTTGCTGAGAGTGCAGGTGTTGAAAAGACTCTTGCAAGCGCAAGCACATACGCAAACAATGCTGAGATCACAGCACTCGCTGCAAAGGTAAGCGAGCAGTGGACAGCATATCAGGCAAATCCCACAGGATACTTTGATTCTGTAGAGCTTTTCCAGCTTGATACAATGATCGGTGGTAAGGGCATCAATAATCCTGAGCTCGTTAAGACACTTGCTGTTAATTCAGCAGATGGCATTAAGTGGCTTGCAGGCATCGGCGCTGACCTTAACAACGTTGGTAGCTTCGGTGGTGCTTCCGTTAAGCGTATTCACCGTCCTGTAAACGCAGAAGGCAAGACAGTATCTGTAGGTGCTTACCTCATTCCTATTCTTGAGAAGGCAGTAAAGGATTCAGGCGTTGAGCTTCTCCTTTCCACAAATGCTGAGAGCATCGTTATGACAGACGGTAAGGCAACAGGAATCACAGCAAAGGATTCTGACGGCAACGCAGTTACAATCAACGCAAAGGCCGTAGTTCTTGCAACAGGTGGTTTCGGTGCAAACCTTGATATGGTAGTTTCTTACAATCCTAACCTTAAGGGATTCGTTACAACAAACGCTCC
The DNA here is from genome assembly GCA_024403375.1 of Lachnospiraceae bacterium. Taxonomy (GTDB): domain Bacteria; phylum Bacillota; class Clostridia; order Lachnospirales; family Lachnospiraceae; genus RGIG3528. The sequence goes on along the minus strand of JAKSRZ010000074.1, from coordinate 6,794 downwards.
CGGAATCCAGGGTACAGGTATTAAGATGGCTGAGAATGCCGGTGCAGCAACAGTAGATATGGATCAGATTCAGATTCATCCTACAGTTGAGCAGGGTACTTCCGCTCTTATTACTGAGGGTCTCCGTGGTGATGGTGCTATCCTTGTAAACGCTGAAGGTAAGCGTTTCTGTGATGAAGTTGGTACACGTGACGTTGTTTCTGCAGCAGTTATTGCTCAGACAGGCAGCTACGCTTGGCTCGTTGTTGACCAGAAGATGGTTGACGCATCCAGCGTTATTGCAGGCTACATCACAAAGGGCTTCACAGTACAGGGTAACACATATGAAGCACTTGCAGCAGCTATGGGCGTTGATGCAGCAAACTTCGCTGCAACAATGAACAAGTGGAACGAGTGCGTAGCAAATACTTCTGATGCTGAATTCGGTCGTACAAGCTTTGCTAAGCCTCTTGATCAGGGTGATTTCTACGCAGTAAAGATTGCTCCTGGTATCCACCACACAATGGGTGGTATCAAGATTGATACTCAGGCACAGGTTATCGATACAAAGGGCAACGTAATTCCCGGACTTTTCGCAGCAGGCGAAATCACAGGTGGTGTACACGGTGCTAACCGTCTCGGCGGTAACGCAGTTGCAGACTTCGTTGTATTTGGCCGTATCGCAGGTCAGAGCGCTGTAGACTTTGCAAAATAAATGAACTTACTAAAGGGCTTTGCTGTAAGGCAAGGCTCTTTTTTTTGCTTTCACGCGATTTTTTATCTGAGTTTTATAGAAATACGTATCATGTTGGTGTATGATGGTAAAAACCTTAAAGGAGACTGACAAGATGAGAAGGAAAAGTATAATGTGTGCTGCCATGATGGCATTGACATTGTCTGTAAGTGCATGCGGACTACCGGGAAGCAGTTCAGTAGTAGAAACAAATACTCCGGAAACGGAAAGTGCGGTGCCTGAACCGGTTGAAGAAAAGTTTACCGGCTATAAGCAATATACTTATACAGACGGCTCCGTTTATGATGGCGAATGGAAGGATGACCTCTATAACGGAAAAGGAAAATATACTTGGGCAGATGGAACGGTATACGAGGGTGACTGGGTAGACAGCGTTTCTCATGGCTATGGAAAAATCACATGGCCGAATGGTGCCTCCTATGAAGGCGACTGGGTTAACGGAAAACATACCGGAAAGGGTACGACCATATCTGCTGAAGGCACAATCTACGAAGGAGAAGTGCTGGACGGAGAATTCAATGGCTTTGGTAAATATACATTTGCGGATGGCAGCGTATACGAAGGCCAGTGGGTTAACGGCAACAGATCCGGAGTGGGAACAATGGTATGGAGCAGTGGAATTACTTACGAGGGTGACTGGGTAGACGATGCCCGCACAGGAAATGGCGTATACACTTCTTCAGACGGTTCGGTATATACCGGAGCATTCGTTGATGGTAACCGCGAAGGAGAAGGAAAAATTGTGTTCTCCGATGGAAGCTACTACGAAGGCGGCTGGAAGGAAGGCAAGAAGGACGGCCAGGGTAAATATGTCTGGGCAGACGGAACTGTCTATGAAGGCGGATATGTAAATGACGCCTGTGAAGGAGAAGGCACCAAAAATTATGCGAACGGAAACCTTTACATAGGCACCTGGAAAGAGGGAAAGAGAGACGGTAGCGGAAAATTTACCTGGGCAGACGGAACAGTTTACGAAGGTGGCTGGGTAGCTGACGAGCGTACCGGAACAGGTGTTTATCACTGGAAGAGCGGTGACGTTTATGAGGGTGATGTCTTAAATGGTAATCGTCACGGAAAAGGCACCATGAAGTGGAAAAATGGTGACGTTTATGTAGGCGAATGGAAGAACGATAAGCGAGAAGGTCAGGGCAAGCTTACTTGGGAAAACGGTTGTTACTATACAGGTGAATGGAAAAATGATAACCGAAACGGTAAAGGTGAGCAGACCTATCCCGACGGAAAAATCATAAAAGGAAATTTTGTTAATGGAATTCCGGCAAACTAATATGTTCAGAGAAGTACGTAGAAAAAATAAGATAATAAATGATGACGCTGCTATGGCGTTGCTGCAGTCCTGCAGAAGGGGTGTCCTTGCCGTAAACGGAGACAACGGATATCCCTATGCAGTTCCCATAAACTATTATTATGATGCAGAGGCTCAGAAAATATACTTTCACGGAGCGCGCGTGGGACATAAGGCCGACGCGCTCCGTTCTTGTGACAAGGTCTGCTTCACGGTTTATGGAAACGAAACCATCAAAGAGGAGCGCTGGGCGCCATATATGCAGAGTGTTGTTGCGTTTGGAAGATGCCATCTAATTGAGGCGGGTTCCCGGGCAACAGAAATCTTGAAAAGATTTGCGATGAAATATTATCCCAATGAGCAGATGGTCGATGAGGAAATTGCCAAGGACGGGAAAGCTGCACAGCTTTATGAAATTGAAATCGAACATCTTACCGGTAAGGAAATTCAGGAAAAGTAATTATTAAAAATTACTACCGTTCCAGCCCCAGCTCTTAACTGCGGAGTACTTAACATAAACACAATCGGGAGCAATTCCGAGAACTTCATTAAAAATGTCGCAGATAGCCCCTGTCATTTTCTCAAAACCTTTAGGATCTTCGTTACCTAAAATGCTTACATCCACGAAGGCAAGGGGCTTACTGTTGTCACCCTTAAAATAAAGCTTATACTCAGGCTGGAAGCCTACCATAAGCCAAGCTTCTGACTTTCCGGGAAGAATGGCAATGGCCTCTCCGAGACGACGCTTGATTTCTTTTTCCTGAGCATCTGTGATTTTTACACTGATTTTTGAATCAATATACGGCATAATTATTCTCCTTTGTCTTATATTCAGGCATTTGCTGCCTTTTCTGCTTTCTTTATTTTGTATAACTCTTCAGTGGCCAGTCTGGCCTTTGCAACAGGAACCCCTTTTTCCGGGAAACAATAGAAAAGGGTGTCATTTGTTCCTATGCAGATAACGTCCCCAAGCTCATACCAGAAATAGTCTGAATACAGGCTGTAGGATACGTTGGGTTTTTGTGTGTAAACAAGGCTTCCGTCATCACTTTCGAGCCTGAAACCTTCGGTTGTATGAAGGAGCCTTCCGGAACCTATCATATAAATTGCTTTGTCGTCCCTGAGGACGCCGATATTGACGGTAGTGTCGAGGCGGTAGGAGCTGTTAAGCAGCTCGTTTTTCACTTGCTCACGTTCCCACTTGTACCAATCAGGAATGTGGCTGAATAAGGGCTTTTCTGACTGAAGAACACCGTACTCGTCAAGCTTGTATTCGGCACCGCAGGATTCGCAACGAAGCTTTATTCCTTTGCCCTTCGTCTTGCCTTCAGCAAGGCAATGAGGACATTTGTAGAGAATGCGCTCAAGACCATCGGCACGGAAAGGCTCATCAATCTTTACCTTGTTTTCTCTCTGCCATGCAAAGCTATCGAAGCTGAATTTTTCATCCAATGCACGATCCAGCTCAGCTACAGACTTTTGTTCGAGCTCTTCAGGCGTAAACAGGCACTCTACCTTGGCGTGAACGTGAACCTTTCGCTTCTGGAGACAATTGTACAAAGGATCACGATGAAACGCCCCTTCAGTAATGACAGTAACAACCGGAGCTTTAAGCTTTTTCATCAGCAAACCCAACTTCCTTGGGAGCGGTGTGGCACAACCATCAAAGGAATAGCTTGCCTCCGGATACATAAGTACTGAAACGTTCATTTTGTTAATGGCATAATTAATGTCATGAATGAGTGATAAGTCAGAAACAAACTTATTTGTAGGTATGCAGCCAAGATTTCTCATAAGTAATGGTTTTCCCACAAAACCATCGGAAGTGCATACTATGCAAAAATTCCGGTCATTAAATATTTTGAAGGCCATTTCAAGGTCCATAAAGCAGGAATGGTTCATGAGAATGAAGCAGGGCTTGTTTTCACATAATTCCATTCGGTTTGTCTCATAAGTGAAATCGGTATCCTTAAAGTCTGCCCGGGACAGTACCTTTATAAGAAGACGAAGAACGGGATTGGTTTTCATGGGCTTCTTGTGAGTAAAAGGAGGAAGTTTTTCTACCTCTTTGTAAGGCATTTCCATTGTCTTAATTTTCAATACAGTGTACGCTCCGAATATTATTCTTTACAACACAAAAGGAACTCTTTATGGAGTTCCTTTTATTAGTCTGTTATTAAATTATAACATTCTGAGAATTGTACGTCAAACGGCCGTTACTCTGCAATTTCCTCAACGTTAGCAGCTGCAAGAGCCTTTGTAACGTCGCTGTTGTGATCATCGTCACAGCAATCATCGTCAACGGCAACAGTTGTTACTGTTTTAGCAGATTTATCAATGGACTCGCCTAAACCAAGCATTTCTGATTTGAATGTAATGTCGCTTGCTGCTGACGCAAGTTCTGTGGGAACAACAATCTTTGTTGCACGGCCATCACCTAAAGCCTTAAGTGCATCAAGCTTCTTAAGCATCATAACGCTTTCGTCCATCTTTGCAGCCTTAAGCATTTCAATACCACGAGCTTCAGCTTCGTATACGAGACGAATGGACTCTGCCTTACCTGTAGCTCTTGCAATTGCTGCATCTCTTTCAGCCTCAGCCTTAAGAACCATAGCCTGCTTATCACCTTCTGCACGTGTGATACTTGCAGCTCTGTGTGCTTCAGCCTCAAGGAGTGTCTGTCTCTTTTCACGCTCTGCCTTCATCTGCTTCTCCATTGCGTTCTGGATATCAGCAGGAGGAATGATGTTCTTAAGCTCTACACGGCCAACCTTAATTCCCCAAGGGTCTGTTGCTTCATCAAGGATAGCCTGCATCTTTGCGTTTACCATATCACGGGAGGTAAGTGTTTCATCAAGCTCGAGAGCACCTACCAGGTTACGAAGCGTAGTAGCTGTGAGGTTTCCGAGAGCGATGATGGGATTTTCCGCACCATATGTGAAAAGCTTCGGATCGATAATCTTGTAGTAAACAACAGTATCAATCTGCATTGTTACGTTATCTTTTGTAATAACGGGCTGAGGAGGGAAGTCAGCAACCTGCTCCTTTAAGGAAACTTTCTTAACAATCTTCTGGAAGAAAGGAATCTTAAAACGGAGACCGCTGTCCCATGTGCCGGAATATTTACCAAGAAATTCGGTAACGTAATTCTGTGACTGAGGAACAACCTTCAGACATCCAATGAAAATAAGAATTGCTAAAACAATAATAATGGGAATGATGTATTCCATACCATATCTCCTTCTGTTCTGCCCACAATTGAGCGTTGAACCAATGTGATAGTTTGATGATATCAAACATGCTTTTGAAAATAAATCGTAAAATCAGAGAAAAAGGAGCTGTTTATTCGCCATTTCTGCGTAATCAGAATTCGTAATCGATACAGGCTCTGGATTCTCTTACTGACTTGATGAAGTCTCCAAATTTGATGTGATTCGGATGAACAGAATATTCCTTAAGGGCTTCCATAGAATCGTAATCAAAAATGAGAGACAATTCGTAGTTGCTGTCAGGTGCTTTTTCGGAATTAACAACAACCTCATATCTTTTAATCTGGGGGATGGGTTTAAGAAGCTCATCTGCCAGTTCCTGTGCCTTTGCCAGGTTTGCAGCCTTGTTTTCCTCCTGCAACTTAAACATACATATGTGTCTGATCATTATAGTGTCCTCCCTGAAATATTAGTTTAATGCCCACTCGAGTGCGGCGCGAAGCTGTGCTCTCCAGAATACGAAATCGTGTACGCCGGGTCCTGTAAAGAAAGTAACAGGCACATTGAGAGAATCAAGAAGTGCCTTGAAATTTCTGTTGGGCTCAATAAGAAAATCTTCCGTACCACAAGCCATATAGATTGCAGGAATCTGTGCCTTGCTTTCTACCAGCTTCTTAACAAGAACCTCAGGATTATTGTCGGAGGTGGCAAGCTTTTCCAAATCACCGAACATCTGTCGATAATATGCATAGTTCGCTACAGGATTACTGTCCTCAGGCTTCATATTCTGGATTCCGTTATGAATAAGGGCGGAAGAAAGTGCAAAGGTTTTGGAAAATGTTCCGGGAAAGGCAAGGGCAGTATGAAGTGCACCAAAGCCACCCATGGAAAGACCACAAATGAAGGTGTCCTCACGATCAGTTGAAAGCCCAAAAGTCTTACGAGTGTAATCAACAAATTCTTCACCAACATAAGTAGCATACTTGAATCCCGTTGCTTCCTGGTCCAAATAGAAACTATTATCACCATTGGGCATAAAGAAATTCACATTGAAAATATTTGCCAGCTCGCCAAGAGGTGCGTTGCAGAACCAATCCTGATCACTTCCACTATAGCCATGAAGCAGATAAACATTCTTTGTGGCCCTCTTGTAATGAGGATTTTCTGCGGTTCCCCACGCATTGTCATTACAAAGCACCGCACAATAATGTACAGGCCTGCATAATGTTTTAGAATAAAAAACGCCATTCAAATGTGCCATAAAAAACCTCCAATAAATATATAACCTATTATAGCATTTATTTTCACCTAGTCACCACGTTTCTTCAAGCCACATTTTGCCAATACCATCGCAAATAATTACCGATGATTGCCAACTTGCTCAAATAAGAATTAATGTCATTTGTATAAAAAAGTCAGACAATTCAATTTGCCAATTTACCTTGACAAATTGCTCGTTAGGTGGTATTTTATGCGGGTAGCAGTAATAGGGGACTGGTCAAATGGTATGATAGGAGTCTCCAAAACTTTTGGTGGGAGTTCGATTCTC
>JAKSRZ010000073.1 GCA_024403375.1 Lachnospiraceae bacterium | reverse complement strand
AGAGGTTGATTGGCTTAATACTCTTAAGGCACACCTTGAGGACGGAAACAATGCCCGTACTTTTGCATATGATGCTGATAATGAAATGATGGCATTGGCTATGAAGGAACTGGGACTTCTTTCGGCAAAGCCCATCATTTATGCATGTAATATGGATGATGATGGTGTGGCTGATCCTGAAGCGGTTGAGTACTTTAAGATTGTACAGAAGAAGGCGGCTTCGGAAGATGCTCTTGTTCTTCCTATCTGTGCGAAAACCGAGGAAGAGCTTTGTGAGCTTGATAAGGAAGAGCGTGAGATGTTTATGGCAGACCTTGGCATTTCCGAGTCCGGACTTGACAGACTTATTAAGGCAAGCTACAAACTTCTTGGTCTGATTTCTTTCCTTACAGATGGTAAGAAGGAATGTCGTGCATGGACAATCAAGGCCGGAACAAAGGCTCCTCAGGCTGCCGGAAAGATACATTCTGATTTTGAACGAGGATTTATCAGAGCTCAGGTAATTGCATATTCCGATCTGGACAATGCAGGATTTGATTATCTTGCTGTAAGAAGCAAAGGACTTCAGAGAACAGAAGGTAAGGAATACGTTGTTAATGATGGTGATATTATTGAGTTCCTGTTCAATGTATAATTAAATATCAGTTAAGCTCTTAAGGTGAAAAACCTTAGGGGCTCTTTTTTTATGCTTGTTATTAGAAAATGGGTGAAAGCCTTGTAAATAAAGGGTTTCTTTATGATTGTTTAATAAACAAAATGTCATAAAAGGGTTGAAAAATGCTCATTCGTGGTGTAAAATGGTGATGTGGGGAGAAGAATGGTGTAAAGTGGTGAAAGGAAACTGCAAATGTTCATGGGAGAATTCGAGCACTCGCTCGACGAAAAAAACAGAATAATAATCCCGAACAAACTGAGAGACGAACTTGGCAGTAACTTCGTCATGACAAGGGGGACCGATGGATGCCTTTTCTTATATCCTCAGGAAGCATGGCAGGAGTTCGTTAATAAACTCCGCTCAATTCCCGGCACAAAGGAAGGCCGTGAGTTGCAAAGAATCTTTATGGCGGGAGCAGCTGAATGTGAACCTGATAAGCAGGGAAGAGTAATGATTCCACAGAAGCTGAGAGAACACGCCGGAATACTTAAGGATGTTGTTACGGTGGGAGTTATAGATAAGATTGAACTTTGGAGTAAAGACAGATATGAGTCCAGAACATCGGATTATGATGTGGACGAGATGGCTGAGCATATGGCTGAGCTTGGACTGAACTTCTGAGAAAGGAACTGAAATGCCTGAATTCAAACATTATTCCGTCATGCTGAATGAGACAATAGACGGACTCAATGTAAGAGAAAACGGAATATATGTAGATGGCACCTTAGGTGGAGCAGGACATGCAAGCGTTGTATGCGAAAAGCTTGGAAACACAGGCCGATTCATCGGAATCGATCAGGACGCAGATGCGATTGAGGCTGCCGGTGAAAGACTATCAAAGTTCAGCAATGTTACGATTATAAGAAACAATTACGAAAACATGGCTTCTGAAATTAAGGGGCTTGGAATAGATAAGGTTTCAGGAATAGTTCTTGATCTTGGCGTTTCATCATACCAGCTTGATACAGTTGAAAGAGGTTTTTCCTACCACAACGATGCACCCCTTGATATGAGAATGGATGACAGAACAGAGAAAACTGCCAAGGATATCGTTAATGGGTATTCGGAACAGGAGCTGTTCAGAATCATAAAGGATTATGGCGAAGATCAATTCGCAAAGAACATTGCAAAGCACATTGTTCGAATGAGAAATGAAAAGCCTATTGAAACTACCTTCGAGCTTGTGGAGGCAATTAAGGCGGCAATCCCGGCGAAAATAAGAATGGCGCAGGGACATCCGGCAAAGAAAACCTTCCAGGCAATAAGAATTGAACTTAACAGAGAACTGGAAGTTCTGACCAATTCAATAGACAGCATGATAGATCTGCTGGAACCGGGCGGAAGGCTTGCAATCATTACCTTCCACTCCCTGGAAGACAGAATTGTAAAATCCGCATTCAAAAAGAACGAAAATCCGTGCACATGTCCACCGAGCTTTCCGGTTTGCGTGTGTGGCAAGAAAAGCAAGGGAAGGGTACTGACGAACAAGCCTATACTTCCTTCCGAAAAAGAACTTAAAGAAAATTCCAGATCGAAGAGCGCAAAACTCAGAGTCTTCGAAAAAGGAAATGACTAGTTAAGAGGTTAATTATGAAAAACAACAATTACAACACAAATGATATTGATATGAGCTACTTCGAAAGACCTACCAGAACTCAGGGAAACGTTGTACTTAAAAGCGAACCCCGGAGAGTTGAGAGAAGACCCAATCATATCAAGCGTTATGTGCCTGAAATTGACAGAGAAGCAAAGATCAAGCCTCATGTCGGAAGAGGCGTTGATTTTGTGTCAATGATTGTGTTGACCATTGCGATTGTTGCTTGCGTATACGTTTGCTTTAATTATTTACAAATTAGATCCGATATAATAAAATTGGAAGATAATGTTGCTTCTCTGGAGTCTGTTCTCAACGAAACAGTAAGAGAAAACGAGGCGTTCAACCTGTCTCTTGAAGCAACAGCTCCCGATCTCAATCATGTTTATGAAGTGGCTGTCGGACAGTTGGGCATGGTTTTCCCGAACAATAACGAGGTCATTTATTACGACATGAACGATATTACTTATTTCAGACAATATGGTGACATTCCGACAAAATAAGAAATATGGAAGACGAAACAGTACAAGTAAAACATAAACCTAAAAAAAGAAAATTTTTACGTGAAATGCAAGCAAAGTTTTTGCTTGTTTTTTGCGTTATTATAATACTTATTGTAATACTTATTGTGAAGCTCTTCAGCCTTGCGATTACAGACAAGTACGAAAAGCACGCCCTTGAGCTCAGAAGTTATGTTTCGTCGGAAATTAAAAGCAAACGTGGTGATATCACGGACAGAAACGGAAATATTATCGCTACCTGCGAACTGAACTATACCCTTGTTTTTGACCCCAGTGTTACTACATTTATGACAGACTATATTGACCCTACCATTGAAGCTCTGGCTCAGGTTTATGGACTGAAAAGAAACGATCTCAGAGAAATTACGGACAGGAACAAAAATCTGGATAATAAGGATAAGGAGAGATATGTAGTACTTAAAAAGGGGCTTTCATATGAGGAAAAGGCCGCTTTTAACGAGTATGTAAAGAACCTCGATAAGGATACCAGGAAACTCGTTAAGGGTGTATGGTTTGAGGATAATTATAAGCGTGTATACCCGTATGGATCTCTGGCCAGTCATGTGATCGGCTTTGCAGTAAACGGCAATGAAGGTAATTACGGTGTTGAGCAGTACTACAACGAGCTGCTTAATGGAACGAACGGAAGGACATACGGATATTACGATACTGAGCTTAATATTGTTGAGACTGTAAATCCTCCCGAAGACGGCAACAGTGTTGTTACAACAATTGATATTAACGTTCAGCGTGTTCTGCAGAATGCCGTTGAAGGCTTTCTTAACGAGTATGGTGCAAATAATGCGGCTGCTATAGTTATGGATGCAAACTCAGGAGAAATTCTGGGGATGCAGTCAAATTACAGCTATAATCTCAACAGTCCCAGAGACCTTTCAAGCTTTTATTCTGAAGAAGCACTTGATGCAATGGAAGATAAGGAAAAGCTGGATGCTCTCTATAAAGTGTGGCGTAACTTCTGCTTAAGTGATGAATATGAACCTGGATCGATCTATAAGCCCTTCACAGTATCAGCTGCCTTGGAAGAGAAAATTGTTTCCACTAAAGACAGATTTTTATGTGATGGCTTTGAAACGTTCCCTGGAAACAATAAAATCAAGTGCCATAAGGTCAGAGGACATGGCGACATATCATTAGCTCAGTCAATTATTTTATCATGTAATGATGCTCTTATGCAGATTGCTGCAAAAGAGGGAAAAACAATTTTCCACTCATATCAGGAAGACTACGGAATCGGAAGCATTACCGGAATTGACCTTCCCGGAGAAGCCAAGGGACATATATTCTCTGAGGCTCAGCTTAACGAGACGGAGCTTGCCACAAGTTCCTTCGGACAGGGCTTTACTACTACAATGATACAGATGGCATCTTCCTTCTGTGCTCTTGTTAATGGCGGTACTTATTATCAGCCTCATGTGGTCAGAAAAATTGTAAACTCACAAGGGGCTACGGTTCAGAAAATAGATCCTCTTGTTGTTAATAAAATCACATCTGAAGCAACGAGCGAATATTTAAGAGAAGCTCTTTATCTTACTGTTACCGAAGGAACAGGTAAGAAGGCTCAGGTTGATGGCTACATGATAGGCGGTAAAACCGGAACATCCCAGAAGCTGCCCAGAGATGCGGAAAAGTACCTGGTTTCCTTCCTTGGATTTATTGAAGACGGAAACAGATGCTATATTATCTACGTTATTGTAGACGAATGTGCGAATGAGGAAATGGCATCAAGATCGGATACTGCAGTAACACTTTTCCTTGATATTGCAGACAGATGTTTACCTTACCTTGAAGTATATCCTGAAGGGGAAATCGATTATCATGTGGAAATCATAACAGAAGATGAACTTGCTGTTGATGAAACACTTCTTAATGACCCTGAAAATACAGATGTTTCCAATATATTAGGAGAAGCAGGACAATAATGGCTGAAATTGCGGCTAAAAGCGAATACAAAGGAACAAAAACAAAGCGGGCGTATGATTACAGCCTCTTGTTTTTGACGATTTTTCTTGTTGCATTAGGCCTTGTGTTTGTCTATTCAGCAGGCTCCTACACATGTGAAATGAAGTATGGTGATGCCACTCATGATATGAAAAAACAGGCAATTTTCGGTGTGGCCGGAATAATCTTCATGCTTATTGTTTCCGGAGTGGATTATAAACTCTATAAAAAGGTATTATTAAGCCTGAGAATCAAGTCAGTAGATATACGAATAAGACCTGTACATATATTATACTTAATCTGTGTTGCTTTGCAGATTCTTGTACTTAAAATAGGTGAAGAGATTTACGGAGCAAAAAGATGGATTGAAATTAAAGGATTCGGATCTTTCCAGCCGTCTGAAATTACAAAGATAATGATGATTGTTTTTGTAGCAACAATATGTTCTGAAGCACCGAAGGCACTTAATTATGTCGGAAAGTTTATTGTCGCAATGCTGTACGCGGTGCCTCCGATTGTACTTGTTGCAGTTGAAGACCTTAGTACAGCTATTGTAATTACAGGAATCTATTTAGTAGTATGCTTTGTCGTAAGTAAGAAGTATCTGTACTTTTTAGGCTTTGGTGTCATAGGTGCCGGTGCCGTTGCGGCTTACATAAAATACGGAGACCCCTTCAGACTTACACGAATTCAGGCATGGCTTAATGTAGATACAAGCGAATATGCTCATCAGATACGAAGAGGACTTTATGCAATTTCCTCCGGAGGAATTACCGGAAAGGGACTTGGACAAGGCTCTATGAAGCTGGGCTTTGTTCCTGAAGCTCATAACGATATGATTTTTACAATCATATGTGAGGAGCTGGGACTTGTGGGGGCAATTGCCGTTCTTCTTCTCTTCACCCTGCTTTTATGGAGAATTGTAACGGTTGCTCTTAATGCACCTGATTTGTTCGGAAGCCTGTTGTGTGTGGGAGTTTTTGCACATATTGCTCTTCAGGTTGTAATGAATATAGCAGTTGTAACAAATCTGATTCCCTGTACGGGTATTGCACTTCCTTTTATAAGCTATGGAGGATCTGCCCTTGTTATTCTGCTCTGTGAGATTGGTATGGTTCTTTCTGTATCCTTAAGAATTGAGATAAAACAATGAATAACGAGCAGACGGAAATAAAAGACATCATAAAAATAAATGACGGGAAACCTGTAAAAGAGAAGAAGAATATAAAAATTCCTGTCTGGCCCATTATATTAGTTATACTTGCAGTGACTTTGTTTGCAGTCTATAAATCTACTGAAGCAAATAATGTAACAGTTACCGGCCTTACAAAATATTCTGATGAAGAGTTCTTACAGAAGGCCGGCTTCAAAGGCTTCAATAAAAATACTTACCTTTATATGCTTAAGGATAAGAACGGAGCAAAGGCAAGCATTCCATATATTGATACATATTATGTGGAAATGAAGGACAAAAACACTCTGTTGTTTACTGTTTATGAAACAGGAGTAATCGGCTGCGTCAAAATAATGGGAGACTATTTCTCCTTTGATAAAGACGGCCGCGTTATCAGAAGCTCAAAAGAACGTCCTGAAGGAGTACCACTGGTTAAGGGACTGGAATTTGACGAAATAATAATGTTTCAGAAACTTAAGGTTCCAAGACAGAACGTTTTCGATGTCGTTCTTGAAATAATAAGAATGGTACAGAAATATAATCTTGATGTTGGAGAAATAGAATTCGGAAACGGACTTGAAGTAACTCTTTATACCGATAATCTGAAGATATTATTGGGAATCAAGGACAAATATGATGCTTCCATAAGTGCACTGTCAAGTGTATACGAAGAGGCCGCAAAACGTGGCGGAACCATTGATTTACGCAACTACAGCGAGGACAATCCGGACATAGTTTTAAGGACTGTCGGCAATTAATTTTTAATCTTTATATTTGTCTCATATTTTTTCAAAAAATACTTGATTTATTATAAGAGGATGTATATTATATACAATAGTTTTAGTGGATAAGACTGAGAAGGACACAATATATAGTGTTTTCCAGAGGAGATATAGGGAGGGAAAAACTTTGATAGAAATTACAAGCGAAAACTCCAGCAATGCACGTATTCTTGTTATCGGCGTCGGCGGAGCGGGCAACAATGCTGTTAACAGAATGATAGAAGAACAGATCTCAGGCATTGAGTTTATATGTGCAAATACAGATAAGCAGCAGCTTTCCACATGTAAGGCACCCACATGCATTCAGATGGGTGAGAAACTTACAAAGGGACTTGGCTGTGGTGCGGATCCTGAAAAGGGCGAAAAGAGTGCGGAAGAGAGCCGTGAAGAGATTGCCGATGTAGTACGCGGTGCCGATATGGTATTCGTTACATGCGGTATGGGCGGTGGTACAGGCACAGGTGCAGCTCCCGTAGTAGCTCAGATTGCAAAGGAAATGGGTATCCTTACAGTTGGTATTATCACAAAGCCTTTCTCCTTCGAGGGTAAGGTTCGTATGGATAATGCTGCAGGCGGTATCGAAAGACTTCGTCACAACGTAGATACTCTTCTTGTTATTCCCAACGATAAGGTGCTTAAGATTTCAGATAAGCGTACAACTATGAGCGAAGCACTCAGAAAGGCTGATGAAGTTCTTAAGCAGTCTGTACAGGGTATTACAGACCTTATGACTAAGGAAGGACTTATTAACCTTGACTTTGCGGACGTATCCAAGGTTATGAAGGACAAGGGCATTGCTCATATTGGTATCGGCTACGGTTCAGGTGAGGACAAGTGTCTTAATGCCATTCAGGAAGCTATTATGTCACCCCTTCTTGATACAACCATCGATGGTGCTAAGGACATTATCATCAACTTCACAGGTGACATTTCAATTCTTGAAGTTCAGGAGGCTGCTGATAAGGTCAGAGAACTGGCAGACCGTGATGCAAACATCATCTTCGGTACAGTTGAAGATCTCAGCACACCTGATAAGGTTGCAATTACAGTTATTGCAACAGGAATTGAAAACAAGACTTCAGGTGCTTCATCACTTTTCACACGTGATGACAGCAGAATCAAGTTCAATCCCGGCAATAAAACAGCAAAGGCTGCCGAAGGTTTTGCTCCAAGAAATACGGAAGCACATATTCCCGGATTCCTTCGCGGAGGAAACTCCAGACCTGTTTCAACAAGACCTGCAGAGCCCCAGAAGGCTGCAGGCTCTCAGCAGAGTCCTTTGACAAGCCCTGTTAAGCCTCAGACAAATGTTTCAGGTACATATACAGCACCTACAAACACAGTGGCTTCAGACAAAAATGGCGGAATAAATATTCCAGAATTTTTAAAGAATAAGAAATAATATTATTTTTGGAATATCCGATATAGAGAATATAGCACCGGCAAAATCGTGAGATGGCGCTCGGTGCTTTTTTAAGGGAGGCGCCTATGTATTTTATTCTATTGCTATTATGGATAATATTTAATGGGAAAATAACAGTTGAAATTTTTTTGTTTGGTGCGGTAATAAGCTTAGCCTTGTACCTGTTTATGTGGAAGTTTATGGATTATGGCCCTAAGCAGGAAATAAAGAATCTGAAGAGAGTTTTCAACGCTCTCAAATACGTGGGGATTCTTGTAGTAGAGATTTTCAAAGCGAACTTTCAGGTTATATGGCTTATTTACAACCAGAAGATTGAGGCTGAACCTGTTCTGGTCCACTTTAAAAAGTCGTTTAAGTCCCATTTCAGCAATGAGGTTCTCGGTAATTCCATTACACTTACACCGGGTACTATCACAGTAAAACTTGATTCCGATGATTATGTTGTGCATTGTCTTGATAAGGACATGGCTGAAGGCCTGGACAGTTCTGTGTTTGTAAGACAGCTGGATGATATTGAAAAGGTTAACATTAAGAAGATTACTAAGAAAGCCAGGAGGCAGATGAAATGATAGATGGATTTTTTTCATATGTGATAATCGGATGCCTTATAGTATTGGCGGTTTGCATTGTTTTTGCTCTGATTCGCGGTATATCCGGAAAGGGAGTAACAAACAGAATAGTTGCAGCCAATATGATCGGAACCATGGCAACGGTTGCCATTATTCTTCTTTCAATATTACTTGGAGAAAAGGGACTTCTGGATGTTTCCCTCTTATACGCTATGCTTTCATTCCTTGCGGTTGTTGTTCTTTGCAAGGTATATCTTGGTGTTTATAAGGAAAAACATGTAAAAGAAGATATTGAAAACCAGGGTGTTAAGGAGGAAAAGAAATGATTGTACGTGAGATTATTGCAGCGATTCTTTTTATCCTCGGAACATTTATTTATGTAACAGGAATCATTGGCGTATTTAAGTACAAATATGTTCTGAACAGAATGCATTGTGCAGCATTGGGAGATACATTAGGTCTGCTCTTTGTTGCAATCGGTGCGGTAGTATATTACGGATTCGATATGGCTTGTCTTAAGGTTGTGCTTGTTGTAGTTCTTTTCTGGCTTACAAGCCCGATTTCCAGCCATCTTATTTCCCTCCTCGAGGTTTCGGCAAATCCCGAAGCCAAGGGCAAGGAATACGAAGTAATGGAATTAAACGGAAAGGAGAAAAAGTGATGAAAACATTTGTGATTATTCTCCTTATTGGCCTTGTTATATGTGCCATTGCAACGGCATTATGCAAAAATCTGCTTACATCCATTCAGATTTTTATGGCCTACAGTGTGATTATGTCAATTATCTGGTTCGTTATTGAGTCCCCGGACCTCGCGATTACAGAAGCGGCAGTTGGTGCCGGCATAACATCAGTACTATTCTTTGTGACACTCAAGAAGATTCATAAAATGGATGATCATATTACATCAGAAAAGGAGGAAGAAGATGAGCAAAGTAAGACCTGATTATGAAAAAAGCTTGTGGAAGAGATTTGTTCGCTTCGTAAATGGTGACAGCAGTCCTGTTCCTGAATAATCCGGTTGTGGTGTGGATAACGAGGAGACAGAAGCACGAATCCATAATGATTTCTTCCTTGA
>JAKSRZ010000072.1 GCA_024403375.1 Lachnospiraceae bacterium | reverse complement strand
TTCCCTGCTGGCAAAAATCTGATTAACAGATCCTGACTCAATGCTGGGTTTACTCTTCTTTAACTTTAACCAGTCCTTTGCTGTATAACTTCCTCTTCCCATCTTTTTCCTCCCGTTAATTATTTGTAAATTTAACGAATTTGTGTCCGCCAAACCCCTTTTCAATAACTTCATCCCACTTTGAGAAGTCTGTGTATGCATCCTCAGAAGGAGCACCTGAAAGAAACTTCTTAAACTCCACAGGAGACGTCTCAAAATATTCTCCTATAAGCTTTGTAGCAACTGTTCTCAGGTCCTTAAGGTCCTTCGTATCCCTGTCAGAAATCTTTTCATGTGCCTTCCACCAGCCTCCATACAAATACGCCTCATGAGTCTTTGGATTAATAAATACAGATTCCAGCGACAGGCCTCCATGAACAATCTCACTATATTCAAACAGGCAGCAAAAGTTTTCCAGCCTTGATACAATCCAGGCAACATGTTCCGCCTTCATGTTTCCAAAAGCATAAAGAGGATAAACATTTTCAGGCTTTGAATATGCCACCAGAAGTCTTCCGTCACTTAATTCAATTCTCGAAACCATTTTAGGGAAATAGTTCGACAGTCCCTTCATATCCGCGGACGGATATTTGAGCTTACCTATACCATCAGTCATTGCAGAAGCCCTGTGCACTTCGGATTTATCAAAGACATAGACAACGTTTTCCCTTGCCACATAACACTCAACACCGTCTTCCTTACTGTAACACAGATAATTGATTCGAATCTCCGTATCGTCCTTCGAAAACAAAGTCACACTGTCCTGGAACATCCAAAGTGAAGTCTCATCAGCCTTGTTTGCCTTGGCATCTGCCATATTTCGGAGATAGCTTAGCATATTGGAACGTAAAGCTTTATAATCCTTCAGTTCTGCATCTGAAAAATGCGTCTTACTGCCACAGTAGGGGCAATAAACCTCACCTTTCAAATCTACAGACATTTCCCCCCCACAGTTTTTACACTTTAAGCTGATCATTTAAGCGTCCTCTCTTCGTTATAGCTTCACATTTTCACTCGAATAGTCTATCATTTTTTTATAAACAATTCCACATTTATCATATATAAAAAAGAATATCCCGACGGATATCCTTTTAGTATATGCATGATAATTATTTCTTTCTTCTTTCAATTCCCGTGCGGCGGTAATACTCATCCTTCGCCTCATACATTCTCTTATCGGCCAATACGGACATCTGTTTTATAGACATCTTCTTGGCTTCTGCACGAGTTACATAACCACAGGAAATCGTTACATTATGCACAGTCTTTCCACGCCACTTGGCGGTAAGTTCTTCCAGTTCAGCAATAATCTGCTTCATCTGCTCATCACTGGCATTAATCAGTCCAATGAACTCATCGCCGCCTGTACGATACAATTTGCCATATGTTCCAAAGCACTTTTCAAGACACTCTGCAGCACCAACAATCAACTCATCTCCGGCATTATGACCAAACGAGTCATTGACTGCCTTAAGCGAATTCACATCTACAGAGACATAAACAAAGTCTTCGGCAATCTGACCGTCTTCAAGTATTCTGATATCTGTTTCATAAGCGTTTCGATTAAAGAAGCCTGTCAGTTCGTCTGTATTGGACTTCTTCATCCACTCCTGCACGCTTCTCTTTTCCTGTGCAATGACCTCATTCTGAAGCATTACGAAAATAAATATGTCAGCAATGGCAACACAAACATACGTTGTACCAATGCTGTATCTTGCTTCTATCAGTGCTCCTGCAATCATAAATCCAACATAGCCCGCAACTGAAAATACATCATGCAGGCCTATTTTTTTCACATAACGGATTGCAAAACCAGTAAGATACATAACAGTAAGAACAGGTATTATAGTTACCACGTCATAAAGTGCACCAGTTTCATAATGACCATCCACAAACTGGAATGCAACTCCGGTAATAGCACACACGAAGGAAAGTACGAATGATGCAAGATTCAATATTGCACAGACAATACCATGTTTACGCATTTTGCTGAAACTATGTGCCTCTTCCATATAGCTGTACAAATACAGCGAAAGAATACCGGCAAGTATGGGGCCCATACATAATGATCCAACCGTAAACCAGTATGTAAGGTTTCCGAGCTGAAGCATTCCGTCAAAAGCCCAGTTCAGAAAGTCAAGGAACATTGCCCATATGGTCGCCACAAGCAATATGGCAAAGATCCGCGTCGTCCTGTTTGATCCATAATTGTCAAAGGCAAAACTGCCAATCAGAATAAACAATATGACCATGCAAATAACATCCATAGTTACACTGCTTAATGCCCCAAGATTATTCTTGTTGGGATTATATAGATGAAACATTACAACGGCCACACTTATCCCAATAATAACACAAAATATCGCAATCAGTATTTTGTGGATTTTGCTCGCTTTCATTTTATTGTTTTCTGCTTTCTCCATAAACCCTCTTCTATTCGTATAAGCCTAGTTCGACAAATATACTTTTGAAATGATTGCTAGAAATATATCACAAAATATCTCTAAAAAAAAGGGTATATATTGCGTTTTTTACTTAACAGATTGTCATTCATACCCAAAAATTAAAAAGCAGTGCTACTAACGCACTGCTTTAGTGTAAAGTGGACCTGGCGGGAGTCGAACCCGCGTCCGAAAACCTATCCGCTACCGTTTCTCCCATCACAGTCTGCTATTTTGCTTTCGCCATTCCCTTACCGCTTCGCAAACAGACGCGCAAATCGGTTCAGTAGCTTCATGATACGCCCGCGCGGGCAAAGCTTACCGCGTGTCGTTTCCTACGTGGTCGACGCCGGTATCTCAGTGCGTAGGTGCGCTAAGGCCGACGGCTGCCATTAGGCAGCGAGTGCTAAATTATCTTCAGCGTTTATTTTTAATTGGTGTATTAACGTGTCGCCTCCACGGATGGCTACAATAGGTTCAAAATCCCCGTCGAAACCGGAGCAAGCCCTTATTGTACGGCGAATTATATAATAAAATCCGCCGTTTGTAAATAACCTGATAGTTTACTTTTTTTCTTTAAAAACCCATGCACGCTGAACTCTGAACGTTACAAAGAACAGACAGAAATCAACAATACACTTGCAGATTGTTCTTAACAGACTTCCTGCAGAAAAAAGCACTGAAAGTATTGATACAAGTGAGGCAGATACAGTAAGCTGTGCCACTACAAGCAAGTAATACTTCCAAAGTGTGCCCTTGGCGTCCGACTTAAAGACAACCTTTTTATTGATTCTGTAATTTACAAAGGATGACACAACCCTTGCACCAAGCGTTGCACCGAAGGTTATTGCCCAGTCAATTTCAAATTCGTGTCCTAAAAGTGTGAATCCCGATGTAATAAGCTTAGTTAAAAGCAGATTCATAAGGAAAAATACTATCAGATCCACTATGGAAGCTATTCCTGAACTTAATAAGTACTTGAATATCACCTTGTAAATCTTTAATGAGTCCTTAAAGGGATTAAAGTGAGATGTTGAATTTTCAATGTCCTCATAAAGTGTCTGTATTTTCACTTCAGTCATTGGAATATTTCTGCTGTGGATTTCGAGCAGCATATTCGTTTCGTATTCAAAACGTTCCCCCTCAGTTTGAATCATATCATTAAGGTATTTGAATGGTATCGCCCTGAGTCCCGTCTGAGTGTCAGATACTTTTATTCCGCAGAAAACTCTGAAAACAAATTTTGTAATGTTATTACCCGCCTTCGACTTCCACGGAACATTGTCTAAACCGAAGTCTCTGCATCCCAGCACCACGCTTCCCGTTGTTTCCATTTGTTCCACGCATTTTTTTATGTCTTCCGGTGCATGCTGATTGTCACCGTCAATTGTAACAACTCCGGTACATTCAGGGAAATTTGTTAAGACATACTCAAAAGCAGTTTTAAGTCCTCGTCCCTTTCCCTTATTTACTTCATGGGTAAGCACCGTTACCTCACTGTGCTCCGCAGCTGTTCTAAAGGGTTCAAGATGCTCTTCATCACTGCCGTCATTTACAATTATTATATTTTTGAAGCCTTCCTTTAATACTCCATCCACTACAAGATTCAGTCTGTAGTCGGGATTAAGTGACGGAAGGACTACTACCGTATTTCCGATCATTTCAGCCTCAGACTCTTAATTTGAAATTTCTTTCAAGTTCACGATTGAGTTCCTTTTTCGCAGTGCTTTCCCTCTTATCGTAGTTCTTCTTACCACGTGCAAGCCCGATTTCCACTTTTACAAGGCGTCCTTTAATGAATACCTGAAGGGGAACAAGAGTGTAGCCCTTCTCCTTAATCTGTGCCTCAAGCTTATTTATTTCATATCTGTGCATAAGGAGTTTCTTTGGTCTCAAAGGATCCTTATTGAAAATGTTGCCCTGCTCGTAGGGGCTGATATGCATGCCGTATACAATTACCTGACCCTTTTCAATTTTAATAAAGGCCTCTTTTATTGAAACTTTACCCTGTCGGATTGATTTTACTTCTGTTCCGAACAGTTCGATTCCGCATTCGTACTTCTGTTCAATAAAATAGTCGTAATATGCTTTTTTGTTGTTTGCCTCAAGGACAAACTGCTGTTTTTCAGCCATATCAAACCTCTTTATTCTTCGTTTCGGCCCTCGGTGAGAGCCTTGAATCTTTTTTCTCCGATAATTGAAAACTCTATTGTTTTATCAGATTTGTCCGTATCAAGTACCAGAACATATACTTTCTGTCCGAGAGAATATGTCTTGTGTTTCTTTTCACCTGCCACTACATAGCTCTTTGAGTCGAATACGTAGTAGTCATCTTTCAGGTTTGCCATTGAAACGATTCCCTCAACTGTATTTGGCAGTTCAACATAAATTCCTCGTCCCGATAAGCCTGAAATAACGCCCTCAAATGCCTGTCCGATTCTCTTCTGCATATATTCCACATGCTTGAATTTTACAAGGTCTCTTTCGCAGCTTTCCGCATTTCTTTCGCATCTGCTTGTATCTTTTGCAACGGAGTCCAGAATTGCATTATAATGATTTTTGCGCGCTTCATCAAGCTTTCCGTGAAGATTCTCCTTGATTATTCTATGAATCTGAAGATCCGGATATCTTCTTATTGGGCTTGTAAAGTGGCAATAATATTTGGCAGACAAGCCAAAGTGACCTTCACATTCCGTAGAATATCTGGCCTGTCTCATGCTTCTTAATGCAAGTCTCGAAATAACAGGCTCCTCTTCAGTTCCCTTTATGGCAGTCAGAAGCTTCTGTATTTCCTTAGGATGAATATTGTCCTTCTGTCCCTTTATTGTATATCCAAAGTTCTTCACAAACAGGGAAAGCTTTGTAATCTTTTCCTCATCAGGTACTTCATGTGTTCTGTATAGGAAGGGCAATTCCTGCCAGAAGTAGTCTTCAGCAACAGTTTCATTGGCTGCCAGCATAAAGTCCTCAATAATCATGGATGCAATATTTCTGACATCCGGAACAATATCGATAGGTGCATCCTGTTCATCAAGTATTACTTTACATTCCGCGAACTCAAAATCCAATGCTCCTCTAGCACTTCTGTTTGCCCTAAGCTTTCCGGACAGTTCAGCCATAAGAAGGAACATATCCACCAGACTCTTGTATTCTTCCCTGTGAGGCTCAGGATCGGCAATAATTTCTGAAACCTCATCATAGTTCATTCTACGGTCAACATTAATCAAAGTTTCTTCTATTCTGTGTCCCTGTATACGTCCGCTGTTATCAACTTCCATAATGCAGGACAATGCCAACCTGTCTACCCCTGCGTTCAAGGAACATATTCCATTGGAAAGCTTTTTAGGAAGCATAGGAACAACCTTGTTTATAAGATAAACACTTGTTCCTCTTTTCAAAGCACTTTCGTCCAGCGGAGAGCCTTCTTTTACATAGTGCGAAACGTCAGCAATGTGAACTCCCAGTTCATAGCCTCGATCGGTACGCTTGATTGATATTGCATCGTCCAGATCCTTTGCGTCTTTTCCATCTATTGTCACAGTCTGAACTTCACGAAGGTCAACTCTTCCCTTCTTTTCTTCGTCAGTTACTGTCTCCGGAATATCATCGGCCTCACATGTTACCTCCATAGAGAACTCCGGGTAAATGTCATACTCTCGGATAACGGACTTAAAATCCGTTCTGGGATCATCGGCGTTACCAAGTATCTCAGTAATTCTTCCTTCCGGCCTCTTTTTCTTTCCGCCGTATTCAGTTATTCGAACATATACCTTCTGTCCATCTTTTGCTCCCTTAGTATGTTCCCGCTGAATATAAAAATCGGTTTCAATCTTTTTATCGTCCGGAATAACATATCCAAAGTTTTTTACAGCCTGGAAGGTGCCTATGAAGTGAGTGACGCCTCTGCATATGATCTGCATAACTTCTCCCTCTGCTTTATTTCCGGGCGTTGCTTCCTTGTAGACCTTTACGAGAATTGTATCCTGATCAAAGGCGTCTGCCTTCTTGGATGCAGGAATAAAGATTTCTTCCGGCTTTTCGTCCGGGTTATCTTCTTCCGAAGGTATTACTTCAGCAAAGCCAAAACCTTTCATTGTGGCTCTGAATACGCATTCGACTATTCTTTCTGTATTATTTTGTGTTTGTATATTATCCTTTTTCATCTATCTCTCTTTCTGATTTCAAAATTCCCCCTAAACGCAAATAAGGGCACACCTAAGTGTGCCCTCTGCTTAACTTATTATTTCCAAAAACCAAGGTTAAGTACTACAGAAATAACTACGAATAAAACCGCAAGGATTCTTGTAGCCTTCTTCAATGTACCTTCCATTGAACGGCCCTTGTTCTTTCCCCAATAAGTCTCAGCCATACCGTTAATAGCTCCTGAAAGACCCTGAGTCTTGCTTTCCTGGAACAATACAACGACAACTAAGGCAACACATATAAGAACATAAAGTATTGTTGTTATAATCTTTAAAGCAACCATTGAATTACACCTCCAAACGCGAGAGTATTTATGCGATATCTCGCACTGCAACAGATGGAATTATACAGGATAATTTACGATTTGTAAACACCTATTTTTATAAGTCGTATTTCTTTGTTGCAATATCTTCAGCAACCTTTTTAACAAACTCGTCAAGAGCTACAGTTACGGATTCCTGCTGACCGTGAAGTCTGTATGTTACAGTCTTTGAATCCTTTTCGTTGTTTCCAAGTACAAGGATGTAAGGAATCTTCTGCATCTGAGCTTCTCTCATCTTATAGCCGAGCTTCTCTGAACGATCATCGTATTCTACACGAACATTTGCAGCCCACAATGCATCATTAACTTCTTCTGCATAAGCAGAAAGTTCAGGATCATCATTTTTATCATTATGAACCTTAACCTGAACGGGCGCAAGCCAAAGAGGAAGGTTACCCTTTGTTTCCTCAAGGATGTATGCCATGAAACGGTCAAGGGATCCGAGAATTGCACGGTGAAGAACTACAGGAGTCTTCTTAAGGCCATCAGCATCAATGTATGTGAGATTGAACTTCATAGGAAGGCAGAAGTCAAGCTGACATGTTGAAAGTGTATACTCATTACCTACAGCAGGCTTAACGTTAATATCAAGCTTAGGGCCATAGAATGCTGCTTCACCGATTTCTTCTGTATATTCGATACCTAATTCATTAAGAACATCTCTTAATGCATTTTCAGCTGTGTTCCACATCTCATCATCCTGATGATATTTCTTTGTATCAGCAGGATCACGGAGAGAAAGGCAACATCTGTAATCTGTAATGTTGAAGTCCTTGTATACGTCCTTAATGAGTGCAACAACCTTTGCTACCTCATCCTTAATCTGCTCAGGTGTTACGAAAAGGTGTGCATCGTTCTGGCAGAAGTGACGTCCTCTCTCAATACCCTTAAGTGTACCGGATGCCTCAAAACGGAAGTCATGAGCGATTTCACCGATACGGATAGGAAGTTCCTTGTAGGAGTGAGGCTTGTTTGCATAAATCATCATGTGATGAGGGCAGTTCATGGGACGAAGAACGAATGTCTCGCCCTCAACTTCCATTGCAGGGAACATGTTCTCCTTATAATGATCCCAGTGACCGGAAGTCTTATAAAGATCAACTGTACCTACGCAAGGAGTAAGAACGTGCTGATAACCGAGCTTGATTTCCTTATCGCGGATGTATGTCTCAAGCTGATTCCAGATTGTATATCCCTTCGGAAGGAACATAGGAAGACCACGTCCAATAAGATCATCAACCATGAACAACTGCATTTCCTTACCAATCTTACGATGATCTCTTGCCTTAGCTTCCTCAAGTTCTGCAAGATGTGCCTCAAGTTCTTCAGGTGTAGGGAAACATACGCCATATACACGCTGGAGCACCTTATTCTCAGCATTACCCTTCCAGTATGCGCCGGAATGTTTAACGAGCTTAAAGTTCTTACAAAGCTTTGTGTTCTCTACGTGAGGTCCACGGCAAAGGTCTGTAAAATCACCCTGCTCATAAATTGTAATCATACCATCTTCAAGATCCTGAATAAGGTCAACCTTATATTCATCATTCTTGAACATTTCAAGTGCGTCTGCCTTGGAAATTTCCTTACGAACAATGTACTTTCCTTCCTTGGCACACTTTTTCATTTCCTTTTCAATCTTAGCGATGTCTTCATCAGAAAGAACTTCATCGCCCAGGTCCATATCGTAGTAGAAGCCCTCTGCTACTACAGGTCCAACCCAGAACTTTGCGTTAGGGTAAAGGCGTTTAACTGCCTGTGCCATAAGGTGTGCACAGGAGTGATTAAGTGTGTTTAATGCTTCGTTTTCTTTGAAATTAACCATATTTCTTCCCTCCTAAATAATAAGAAAAAGCTCTGATCGGGTGTTTTTTCACAGAAAAAACACCCTTAGGATGCTTTTAACAATCCCAAGGGTGCATTATGCACGGTTCCACCTTGTGTTTAACTCATTATGCCTTAACGCAGCAGTACGGCGACGTTTATCACGTGCGGCTCAGGAGTGGTCTTCATGAATCCTGCCACAGACTGCTCGCACCATTGCCGTCCTCTCTGAAGTGTAAAGAATCATTACTCTTTCCGTCATAGCCTTTAACTTTTGAGTATGTTAGCACAACAAAGTATTATTTGCAAGTACTTATTTTATTTGATTAAGAGAGATTCTCCTGTCATTTCTGCAGGCTTCTCAAGGCCCATCATATCAATCATTGTAGGAATGATATTTGCAAGGCAGCCGCCCTCTTTAAGCTTGTAGGAAGGATCTGCATTAACGATAATGAAAGGCACAGGATTTGTAGTATGTGCTGTCCAAGGCTCACCGTTCTCATCTATGAGCATTTCAGCATTACCATGGTCTGCACAAACGAACATCTGTCCGCCAACTTCCTTAATTGCGTCAACTGCCTTACCAAGGCTCTCATCAACTACTTCAATTGCTTTGATTGCAGCTTCCATAATACCTGTATGGCCAACCATATCAGGGTTAGCAAAGTTACAGATAATAACATCATATTTCTGAGACTTAATAGACTCAACAAGCTTATCTGCAACTCCGGGAAGGCTCATTTCAGGCTGGAGGTCAAAAGTAGCAATCTTTGGAGAATCTACAAGAATTCTGTCTTCGCCTTCAAACTGCTTCTCTTCGCCACCATTGAAGAAGAATGTTACGTGAGCATACTTCTGTGTCTCTGCAAGTCTGAGCTGCTTAAGGCCCTTCTTTGCAAGGAATTCACCAAATGTCATTGTGAGCTGCTCAGGAGGATATGCAACAGTAACATTAGGCATTGCTGCATCATACTGAGCCATACATACAAAGTTAACAGGGAAGAAGCCGTTTCTTCTCTCGAAGCCCTTGAATTCGGGATCTACAAAGCTTCTTGTAATCTGTCTTGCACGGTCAGGACGGAAGTTAAAGAATACAACTGAATCTCCGGGCTGAACCATACCGTTCTTATCAACAACTGTAGGAAGCATGAACTCGTCTGTCTTGTCATTCTTATAGGAATTCTTAAT
>JAKSRZ010000071.1 GCA_024403375.1 Lachnospiraceae bacterium | reverse complement strand
GCTGGCGGTGAATTACAGGCAGGAGCTTTTGAAGAGAATGCCTGAAAACTTTCTTTCTTCAGCAGGAGAGGATCTTTCAAAATGCCTTTTGGACAGTAGCACTGTTTCACTTTACAAGAACTTTGGAGCCAAGCTTCACGATGTGGAAGATGGTGGCGTTTTTGGAGCCATCTGGGAAATATGTGAGCGTGAGAATGTTGGCTGTGAGGTGGATATCAGGAATATTCCAATTAAGCAGGTCACTGTTGAAATATGTGAGTATTTTGACATTAATCCGTATACCTTACGAGGCGACGGTGCCTGCCTTGCCATTGTGGAAGATGTGCCGGAAGCTGTTAAGTTTGGGCGTGTAATCGGAAGAATTACAAAAGATAAGGCAAGAGTTGTCACCATGGGTGAGGAAAAGCGATTCCTTGAGCCTAACAGGGTTGATGACTATTTCAATATAAAGAAAAAAGAGGACTAGAAAATGAGAGAGAAAATTTTACACGCGATTGCGAGAAATTCTAAAATATCAGCAAGTGATCTTGCACTTATGCTGGGAGTATCCGAAGAAGAAATCACTTCCGAAATCAAGAAGATGGAGGAGGAGCATATTATCTGCGGATATCCTACTCTGATTAACTGGGATTTTGCGGCGGACGAAAGAGTTACTGCCATTATTGAGGTAAAGGTTACACCTCAGAGAGGACGCGGATTTGATCAGATTGCAGAGCGTATTTATCGTTTTGATGAGGTTAGCGCACTGTATCTTGTCTCCGGAAATTTTGACCTGGCAATAGTGGTTGAAGGAAAGTCAATGCGTGAAGTGGCCAGCTTCGTATCTGATAAGCTGGCGCCTTTGGAGGCGGTTCTTTCTACTTCAACAAACTTTGTACTCAAAAAATATAAGGAGAATGGAATGCCTCTTGTAGGCGAGGTGCATAATGATGAGCGTATGCTCATCACACCCTGATTCCGGTGCAGATAAATGAGAAATCCATTAAATAAAAAGGTCGGAGAAATCAAGCCATCCGGCATAAGAAAGTTTTTTGATATTGTAAGTGAAATCGAAGGTGCTATATCTCTTGGTGTGGGCGAGCCTGACTTTGATACCCCTTGGCACATCCGTGAAGAGGGTATTTATGCTTTGGAAAAAGGCAAGACCTTCTACACCTCCAACGCCGGTCTTATGGAACTTCGTGAGGAGATTACCAAGTATCTGGCAAGACGCTATGACCTTCATTATAACCACAAAACAGAGGTTCTTGTTACGATAGGCGGCAGTGAGGCAATAGATGATGCACTTCGTGCAATGATAGACGTTGGTGACGAAGTTCTGATTCCTGAGCCCTGTTATGTATCCTATGTTCCTTGCGTAAAGCTGGCAGATGGTGTGCCTGTGACCATTGAGCTTAAGGAAGAGGATAAGTTCAAGCTCACAAAGCAGGAGCTGCTGGACGCAATTACAGACAAGACAAAGGTTCTTGTGCTTCCTTTCCCTAACAATCCTACCGGTGGAATTATGACCCGCGAGGACCTGGAGGAAATTGCGGAAGTTATAATTGAAAAAGACATTTTTGTTATTTCAGACGAGATTTATTCTGAACTTACATACGGACGTGAGCATGTATCAATTGCCAGCCTTCCGGGCATGAAGGAAAGAACGATTGTAATAAACGGTTTTTCCAAATCATACGCTATGACAGGTTGGAGACTTGGTTATGCTTGCGGACCTGAAGAAATCATCAGACAGATGATTAAGATTCATCAGTTTGCTATTATGTGTGCGCCCACTACAAGCCAGTGTGCAGCAATTGAGGCACTCAGAAACGGTGATGAAGATGTGGCACATATGCGTGAAGCGTATGATGAAAGAAGACGTTACCTTGTAACCAGACTGAACAGCATGGGACTCAAAACCTTCGAGCCTGAAGGCGCGTTTTATGTGTTCCCTTCTGTGAAGAAAACCGGAATGACTTCAGATGAATTCGCAACTAAGTTGCTTATGGAGGAGAAGGTTGCAGTTGTGCCCGGAACGGCCTTCGGTGACTGCGGTGAAGGATTCCTTCGTATTTCCTATGCTTATTCCATAGAGAATCTGAAAGCTGCCCTTGACAGAATAGAAGTCTTCATGGAGCGTCACAAGAAATGAATATAGTATTATTGGAACCTGAAATTCCCGCAAATACGGGAAATATTGGGCGTACTTGTGTTGCTACAGGTACGACATTGCATTTGATAAAGCCTCTCGGCTTTGATATTTCCGACAAGGCTGTGCGCCGTGCCGGCATGGATTATTGGAAAGATCTTGACCTTCGTGTTTATGAGAACTACGAAGAGTTCCTTGAAAAAAACAATTATCCTAAGGTTTATATGGCTACTACAAAAGGGCTTAAGGTTTACAGCGAGGCAGCCTTTGAGCGTGATGCGTATATCATGTTTGGAAAGGAGTCTGCAGGAATACCTGAAGAGATTTTGATGGAAAATAAGGATACATGCATCAGGATACCTATGATTGGAGAAATCAGATCGCTGAATCTGGCCAATTCAGTCGCCATCGTGCTTTATGAAGCTCTGCGTCAGCAGAACTTCAGCGGTATGCAGGAGCAGGGAGAGCTTCATCGTCATAAATGGATTGATGTAAAATGAACGAAAGAGCTTTAAAGACATTAGAGTACAATAAAATAATTAATATGCTTGCGAATTTTGCAGGCTCTGCTCTTGGCAAGAAAAAATGTCAGGAGCTGCTTCCCATGGGGGACCTGGCCGAAATCAAGCAGGCACAGGGAGAGACCAGGGACGCGTTACAGAGAATTTTTAAGAAGGGTGGATTATCATTTAACGGAGTGCCGGATATCAGAGGCGACATAAAGCTTCTGGAGGTGGGTTCCAGCCTTCTTGCAGTAGAATTGTTGAAAATCAGTTCAGTCCTTTCTGCCACCTTGAGGGTGAAAACTTTCGGCTGCAGTGGCGGAGAAAATGAAGTGCAGGATTCACTTACGGAGCGATTTCAGCTTCTGGAGCCTGTATCTGTCCTGAACAATGAGATTCAGAGAATTATTATCTCTGAGGAAGAAATAGCTGATGACGCAAGCCCTGAGCTTAAGAGAATACGTCGTCAGATTGGAATAACCAATGATAAAATAAGAGAACAGCTTAATAAGATTGTCAACAACAAGGACACACAGGGGCAGCTGCAGGATAATCTTATTACGATGCGAAACGGAAGGTTCTGTCTTCCGGTAAAGAGTGAGTATAAGGCAAGCTTTGATGGTATGATTCATGACCAGTCTGCTAAGGGGTCGACTGTGTTTATCGAGCCTGCTGCAGTGGTTAAGCTTAATAATGAGCTGGCAGATCTTGCCCTTAAGGAAGCAAAAGAAATTGAGCGTATTCTTGCGGTTCTTTCTGCTGAGTGCGGTAAATACACCGAAGCTCTTAAGTACGATATTGCTACCCTTACAGAACTGGATTTTATTTTTGCAAAGGGCACTTTGGCCAAGGCAATGAATGCCAGCGAGCCCGAATTTAATAACCGTGGATACATCAACATAAAAAAAGGACGTCATCCGTTGATTGATAAGCAGAAGGTTGTACCCATTGATGTTTATGTGGGGGATGAGTTTTCGTTGCTTATCGTAACAGGCCCCAATACGGGCGGTAAAACAGTCACATTAAAGACTGTAGGATTGTTTACTCTTATGGGGCAGGCAGGGCTTCATATTCCGGCACAGGACGGAAGTAAGCTGTCTGTATTTAAGGAAGTATATGCGGATATTGGTGATGAGCAGAGTATTGAACAGAGTCTGTCAACTTTCTCATCCCATATGGTGAATATTGTAAGAATCCTGAAGGCAGCAGACAGACATTCTCTTTGCTTGTTTGACGAATTGGGTGCAGGAACAGATCCTACCGAGGGTGCGGCACTGGCTCAGGCCATTTTACAGACACTCCATAATCGAAATGCTATAGCATTGGCTACAACACACTATGCTGAATTAAAGATTTATGCACTTACAACTCCCGGAGTTTCAAACGCATGTTGTGAGTTTGATGTGGAGACGTTAAGACCTACATACAGACTGCTTATAGGCATTCCGGGTAAGTCAAATGCTTTCGAAATATCAAGAAAACTTGGACTTACCAATGACATAATCGACATGGCAACATCCTTTATCGGAACGAAGGACAAGAGCTTTGAGGATGTTATCTCGGATCTTGACGAGCGTCGTGTACAGATGGAAAAGGATGAGGCTAAGGCAAAGCAGGCAAGAACAGAGGCTGAAGCTTTTAAACGCAGATTTCAGGAGAAAAATGAGCGTCTGGACGCAGCAAAGGAGAAAATCCTTCGCGAGGCAAATGAAGAGGCCAGAAACATCATCGAGGAAGCTAAGGAATATGCTGACGAAGCTATAAGGCGAATGAACAAAATGGGTGCTGAATACAGCCTTGCAGATATGGAACGTGAGCGTGCAGGACTCAGAGACAGAATGGGTGAACGTTCCAAGGCGATGGCCGTTAAACGTAAGGAAAAGGCACCTGAAGATGATAATACCGAAATTAAACTGGGTGATGTTGTTCTTTTGCTGAACCTTAACATTGAGGGCGTTGTTACCGCTCTCCCTGACGCAAAAGGCGTTATTGGAGTTCGTGCCGGAATCATGCAGACTAAGGTAAGCCGTAAGGATATTCGATGGATTTCCAGGGCGGTAAAGGAACCTGCGAACCAGAAGGGTGGCACAAAAACCAACATTTCCAAGGCGTTGACAATTCATCCTGAATTGAATCTTGTGGGTATGCGTGTGGATGAAGCACTACCTGTGCTGGACAAATATCTGGATGATGCTTATCTTTCACATCTTACTAAGTGCACCATTATACACGGACGAGGAACAGGTGCGTTGAAGGATGCAGTACATCAGCATTTGAGAAGATTGAAGTATGTGGCTGAATACCGTCTGGGAGCCTTCGGGGAAGGCGATCAGGGCGTAACCATAGTTACGTTTAAGTAGACGAATCAGAAATATAAACGGAGGTGAATTATGGCTGACAAACAGAGAATTCTGGTTGTAGATGATGATGAAAGTATTGCTGAACTCGTGTCATTATATCTGACAAAAGAGTGCTTTCAAACTGAAATAGCATACGACGGAGAGGCTGCTCTGGCGGCTTTCAAAGAATTTAATCCTGATTTAATTTTGTTGGACATAATGCTTCCGGGCATTGATGGCTATGAAGTTCTTAGGGAAATCCGTAAAACATCAGCTACACCTGTAATCATGCTTTCTGCAAAGGGAGAAGTGTTTGACAAGGTTCTGGGATTGGAACTTGGTGCTGATGACTACGTTATGAAGCCATTCGACTCAAAAGAACTGGTGGCAAGATGCAAAGCAGTTCTGAGACGTACTGCTGCCACAAGCCAGCCTAAACAGAACAATAACGAGGCACCCAATGCATTATCAGGAGAATGCGTTGAGTATGATGATTTAGTTGTTAATAAGTCGAATTATCAGGTTATATATAAAGGCGTTAAACTGGACATGCCTCCGAAGGAACTGGAACTTCTTTATTTCCTTGCGGTAAACCCGAACAGAGTTTTTACCAGAGAGCAGCTTCTTGATAAGATTTGGGGCTATGAATATGTGGGAGATACAAGAACAGTTGACGTTCACGTAAAGAGACTCAGAGAGAAGATTAAAGATGGAGCAAATTGGACTCTTTCTACTGTCTGGGGCGTAGGCTATAAGTTTGAGGTAAGTTGATGAAAGAAGCTTCGGCAGTTTCCAGATTCATATTGACGGGTTTGGCACTTGTGTTTGCAATGTTCGTACTCTTAAACACCCTTGGCCTTAATTTTATGCAGAAACAGCTGGTTTCGAATCGTGAGGACCAGCTTTATTCGGAAGCCAATAAGATTATTAAAGAGTACGTGTCTGTCTACTATCAGAAGGAAATGACAGCTGTAAAGCTGGCAGAGAAGATTGAACTGACAGGAGAGATAAACGGCACAAGAATCTGGATTATCAATTCGGATGGCGTTATTTCCATGGACTCTGAAGGAAAAGCGGGACAGTGCAATATAGCTCAGCTGTATGATGGCTTTTTGGATCATTCCAGCATAGCCAATTTTATGATTCCCGGCTTGGTGAGTGAACCTGTGCTGTGCGTGACGGTAGTTTTTGATATTAATTTCACCAAACGCGGATACGTTTCCACTATGGTTCCCATGTCTGCCATTCAGGAAGAAGCAGTATATTATTCCAACTTCGTAAACATCTGCTACCTTTGCTTTATTCCAATACTGATGATAGCACTTTTTGTGCTCTATTGGCGTACGATTACTCCTATCAAGAGACTTTCAAAAGCAACAAGAGATTATTCCAAAGAGAATTTCAGAGGAGACTTTAATCTTTCTTATCCGAAGGAGCTCTCTGAACTTGGTGGAACGATTAAATATATGGGAGACAGACTCAAGGGAAATGAAGAAACTCAAAGAAAGTTTCTTTCGAATGTATCCCACGATTTCAGGTCCCCCCTCACATCCATCAGAGGCTACATTGAAGCGATGAAGGATGGAACGATTCCTGTTGAAGATCAGGAAAAATATTTTGATATTCTTCTTTATGAAACGGACAGACTTACAAAACTTACGTCGAATCTGTTGCAGCTGAATAATATTGACGATAATGGTCTCCTTCTTCATATCACTACTTTTGACATTAATGATATGATCAGAAAAATCGCTCTGACGTTTGAGGGAACGGTTAAGAAAAAACATCTTACCCTGAACCTTCGTTTTTCTCAGCACGAATCCTTTGTGGAGGCTGATTCTGAACGCATACAGCAGGTAATATACAATCTGCTGGATAATGCAATAAAATTTTCGAACGTGGATTCGTCCATTGATATCACAACAGAAGAAAAGGGAAGAAAGGTTGCTGTGTACATAAAGGACCATGGCGTCGGAATTCCCAAGCAATCAATAAACAAAATATGGGATCGTTTTTATAAGAGCGATTCCTCAAGAGGCAGAGATAAGAAGGGCTCGGGACTTGGTCTTTCCATAGTTCAGGAAATTATGAAAGCCCATAAGCAGAACATTTCGGTTGTTAGTACTGAAGGCGTTGGAACAGAGTTTATGTTTACGCTGAAATCAGCAGAATAAGAAGGCATATGACGAAGAGTAGTATGGATTTTGACAACGAAAAAATGAATCTCACTGACGAGGAAGCGGAAAAGCAATACATTACCGAGAAAATCATAACCAAGCGTAAAAGAAAGTGGTTGGGACGACTGTTTGCCCTATTGTTTGTTGTGATTTGTGCGGTAGTATTTGGGCTGGTTGCTCGTGTTGTTTATGTTGTTTCTGAAAAGAAGGTCACGGATTTATTTGGAAAAGCACCTCTTCCAACAAGAATCGTGGTAGATATCAGGGAGAAAACAAACACACCTGCCCCTACCCCGACTCACAGAGTATATCCTGCTATTACGGGAACGGTGCCGGAAGGTACACCGGGAGCGATGCCGACGCCTACTCCAAAGGTGACAAAAGAAGTGACGCCTACGGAAGTTCCGCAGTTGACGCCTACAAGAGAAGTGGTTTTGCAGACGCCGACAGATGCACCGGAGATAATTCCCACACCGGAAACTACGCCGGAAGCGGAGGCTACTCCTGCGATACCAGAAGCAACTCCCACGGAAGCACCAAACGAAGAAAAAAGCCCAACGCCTGCTCCGACCGAACCGGTTGAGGAGACTCCAAAGCCAACCGGGGCGGCTGAATATATAGCTTTTCTAGCGGAGGTGATGGATACCGCTGAGCAGGTTGTGGGAAATGTGACAGATATTAAGGTAACGTCGATAGGACAGGACTGGCTGGGTGAATATGAAGTGACATCATACACTACAGGACTTCTTTTGGGCCAGGATGGTGTGGACGTACTGATTCTCACAGACTATGACACAGTTCAAAACGCCAAAACGTTGGAAATCCAGTTCAGTACCGGGGAGAAAGTTGTAGCAGATATATACGCTGTTGACAAGGATTATGGCCTTGCAATACTGAACGTCAAGATATCGAAGCTTGAGGCAGAGTTCTTTGAAAACTTGAATTATGCTCTTTTCGGCAAGGATAATGACATAAAAGTCGGAACGCCGGCTGTAGCCATAGGAAGAGCTAACGGATACGAAAACTCTATTGCCATCGGGTTTATAACAAGTGATGGAGGATCCGTTATTGTTCGTGATGGTGAGGTGAATTATTTCACTGTGGACTGGCCGGACTATGCAGGGGCAAGTGCATTTGTTTTTACTCTGGATGGATGCGTATGCGGAATGGTTACACATACAAATAAAAACGACGTAAACGATGGTATAACAAGTTGCATTCGTATTTCTGACTTGAAAAATCTGATTGCTCGCTATGCGAACGGTAAAAAGATCTGTAATTTCGGTATTAACGGATGTGATGTACCGGATAATGTTGCCGAGCAGGCAGAAACAGAATCGGGAATTTACGTAAAAGAAGTTATAGCAGGAACGCCGGCGTACCTTGCAGGAATTAAAAATGGTGACGTCATCATAGAAATAAATGATGAAGCAGTAACCGGAGCAGAGAGCCTTATGGCATATCTTGTCAAGGAAGAAGCGGGAACAGTGCTGAAAATAAAGTATAAACGTCGAAGTGCATCAGGAATAGCTACGGAAACGACAGAAGTCATTTTGACAGAAAAATAGAGGTTAAAGGGGTAAATAATGAAGTATATTAAAGACATCAGAGAAGGTGACAACATTTCGGAAACCTATCTTTGCAGAAAAAAGGACCTTGGTAAGAAGCAGTCCGGAGACGACTACTATGCACTTACTCTGGTGGATAAAACCGGTACTGTAGATGGCAAGGTGTGGAATCCCAATAATCCGGGTATCGGAGAGTTTGAGAGCGGCGATTACGTTCACATTGATGGATTTGTTAAGGTTTTTAACCAGAGACCGCAAATCACAATTAATCGATTAAGAAAGCTTAACGAGGGTGAATACGATCCTGCCGAATTCCTTCCGACCAGTAAAAAGAGCGTAAACGGAGTGTATCGAGAGCTGATGGAACTGATAAGGTCCATTAAGAACAAGTACCTCCAGGATCTGCTTAACGCAGTGTTCATAAATGATAAGGAGATTGCAAAGGCCTTCAGCGAACACTCTGCCGCAAAGACAATACATCATGCATTTTTGGGCGGCTTGTTGGAACATACACTCTCTGTAACCAAGCTGTGCAGCGGGTTTGCAGACAATTATGAAATGTTAAATCGTGATTTATTATTGAGCGCGGCCATGCTTCACGACATTGGAAAGCTTTTTGAATTATCAAATCTTCCGGAAAATGACTATACTGATGAGGGACAACTTCTTGGCCATATTTACATGGGTGCCGAGTTTGTTGGAAAGAAGATTGATGCAATAGAGGGCTTCCCCATCAAGCTGAGACACGAAGTGATTCATTGTATTCTGGCTCATCATGGTGAACTGGAATTCGGCAGCCCTAAAAAGCCTGCTCTTGCGGAAGCACTTGCTCTCAGTATGGCAGACAATCTGGATGCGAAAATGGAAACACTTAATGAACTGTTCGATACTGCAGTGGATGACGGATGGCTCGGCTTCCAGAAGAACTTCGAATCCAATATCAGAAAAACAACCAATTGGGATTGATTACGGAGAAATATATGAATAAGAACGATATTGTACGTGTTAAAATAACAGATATCGGAACAGATGGTGAGGGCATCGGCAAAGCCGATGGCTTCACCTTATTTGTAAATAATACGGCACCCGGTGATGTAATAGACGCAAGAATTCTGAAAGCCAAAAAGACATACGCTTATGCTAAGGTAGAGAAATTGATTGAGGCTGCAGAATCTCGTGTTGATCCTGCCTGCCCGGTTGCTGATAAATGTGGAGGCTGTACGATTCAGCATCTTTCCTATGAAAGTCAGCTGGAATTGAAATCGAAAAAAGTATTTGATTGCCTTACAAGAATTGGCGGTCTGGACGCAGAAGAACTTAAGGATAAATTCGAACCAATAATTGGTATGGACGATCCATGGAATTATCGCAATAAAGCACAGTACCCAATTGGCAAAGATAAAAACGGAAATCCGACAATAGGCTTCTATGCTTATCACTCACATAATATAATCGAAAATGATTTTTGCAAAATACAAAATCCCTGCTGTTCCTTTATAATAAAGGCATTGAGAGAAGTTATATCTAAATTTAATATTCTCCCATATGATGAAATGGAACAAAAAGGTACAATCAGACATTGCCTTATAAGAGTGGGAGCAGCCACCGGGGAAGTGATGGTTTGCATTGTTATTAATGCTGCAGGAAAAGAACTGAGAAACTGGTCTGATACCGCACCGCAGATGATTGAATTGAAAGAAAGATTCGAAAAAGCAGTTTCCGAATTTAATAAATCCGATGAAAAGGAGCCCGGCGACCCTGA
>JAKSRZ010000070.1 GCA_024403375.1 Lachnospiraceae bacterium | reverse complement strand
CCACAGCCTTTATCGGAGAGCTGGCAAACTTTGCAGTTGGCTGCAGCCTCATTATTCCTGCCTCACTTATTTATACCTTCAAAAAGACAAAGGTTAATGCCATTGTTGCCTGTGCGGTAGGTACAGTGATTCTTACAATTTTCGGTACAGCATTTAATGCAATTTACCTTCTTCCTGCATTCGCCAAGTACTACGGAATGCCTATGGAAGCACTTATCGGTATGGGAGCAAAGGTTAATAAGCTCGTTAAGGATGGTAACGTATGGAGCATGGTGGCAGCATGTGTTGCACCTCTTAACCTCATCAAGGGTCTCAGCGTTTCAATTGTAACTATTCTCATTTACAAGCCTTTAAGCCCTATTTTGAAGAGCAATTCAAATTCAAAGAAAGCAAATAACGTAAATAACGGAGTTCAGTAATGATTTTGAAAGGTATTGTCGGTCACGGAAAAGAAAAAGGAAGATTAATCGGATTTCCTACCGCGAATCTGGAATTGGAAGATGGTACAGACTTAAAACTATCCAATATTCGTCTTGGCGTTTATGCATCCAAGGTAAAGGTATTGGGACAGGTTTTTATCGGAATAACCAACGTAGGCCAGCGTCCCACTGCAGACAATGATGATACCATAACAATAGAAACCTATATACTGAGCTTCTCAGGGGATTTATACGGAGAACCAATGGAAGTGGAGCTTTGCGAATATCTTCGAGGCCTTCACAAATTTGAAAGCATGAAAGAACTGGCAGAGCAGCTCAAAAAGGATTGCATATCCGCAAGGCAGATTCTTTCCAGATAATTAAAAGAAATACAAACTCTCGTACATAATCTTTTAACAATTATATGATATCCTCCTACATACCACTTGAACTTCGTGATATACAGGAGGATATTTTTTGGATACAGACTTAAATGACGAAAAAATGCTTCCTGAAGCCATCATTACAAAGCTTCAGGATACAGCCAAAGAATGGGCTCAGATTCAGCTTATATATGAATCTGCACTAAAGCAGGTTAATACAAAAATCGAGATACTTAATAACGAATTTACAATGGTGCATAAATATAATCCCATTGAACACGTTACATCCAGAATCAAAAGCCCGGAAAGCATAGTAAAAAAGCTTAAGCATAACGATAAAGACGTAACTATGGACAATATTGTAATGTGCCTTAATGATGTGGCAGGCATAAGAATCGTGTGTTCCTTTACGTCCGACATATACAAAATTGCAGATATGCTGGCAAAACAGGGAGATATTACAGTTCTGAAAATAAAGGACTATATTGCAAACCCCAAACCGAATGGCTATAAGAGCTACCACATGATTGTGTCGGTGCCGGTTTATTTATCCGGCGGAGCGGTGGATGCAAAGGTGGAAATCCAGATAAGAACAATTGCCATGGACTTCTGGGCAAGTCTGGAACATAAGATATATTACAAGTACGAAGGAAACGCTCCCGGAAATATTTCCCGTGAACTTAAAGAATGTGCCGACCTTGCAGCATTTCTCGATGCAAAAATGCTGGCTATAAATGAAGAAATCAACGGTGTTTCAGAGGAACAGACAGAGATTGTTTATACTAGTGAGGAAGCGGCTGAGGAACAGACTGAAGAGAAAATAAAAGAGGAAGAGCCGGATGATATGGCATCAAGACTTAAAAAATTCTTTTCAATAAACCAGAGAAAGAGACGATCAGTATAAATGACAAAAGGAATCACATATGTGTGGTTCCTTTTTTGTCATTAATGCGACTAAAATTGTGCGATTTGCGACTTAAGAGAATATTTAGTGCAAAGTCTGAAGTATTTGCGTTATAATGTGCGTTGATTTGATAGAACAGCTGTATTATAATGCAGCAAGCAAAAAAATAAGCGGAGGCCCATTTCATGGAAATGACATTACGTTGGTACGGTTCAAAGTTTGATACCGTAACATTGAAGCAGATCAGACAGATTCCCGGAGTAAAGGGTGTTATTACAACTCTTTATGACACACAGCCCGGAGAAGTATGGAGCCGTGAGCGAATCAAAGCTCTTAAGGACGAAGTTGAGGCAGCAGGAATGCACATTGCCGGCATTGAGAGTGTAAACATTCATGATGCCATCAAGGTTGGTTCTGCAGACCGTGATATGTATATCAACAATTATATTGAAACATTGGAAAATCTTGGTAAAGAAGATATTCACCTTGTTTGCTATAACTTTATGCCCGTGTTTGACTGGACAAGAACAGAGCTTGCAAGAGTACGCTATGATGGATCAACAGTACTTGCTTACAACCAGGAAGCCATTGATAAGATAAATCCTGAAAACATGTTCGATTGTCTTTCAAAGGAAATGAACGGAACGGTAATGCCGGGCTGGGAACCTGAAAGAATGGCAAAAATTAAGGAGCTTTTCGAAATGTATAAAGATATAGATGCAGAGAAGCTTTTTGAAAATCTTAAGTATTTCCTTGAGAAGATCATGCCTGTATGCGATAAGTACGACATTAACATGGCAATTCATCCGGATGATCCCGCATGGAGCGTTTTCGGACTTCCCCGCATCATCATCAACGAGGAAAACATTCACAGAATGATGACAATGGTAGATAATCCTCATAACGGAGTTACCTTCTGTTCCGGTTCTTATGGTACAAACCTTGAGAATGACCTTCCTCACATGATTCGTTCCCTTAAGGGCAGAATTCATTTCGCTCATGTTCGTAACCTTCAGTTCAATTGCACAGAGCCCGGAAAGCTTGACTTTGAAGAGGCTGCACATCTTTCAGCAGACGGAACATTCGATATGTATGAAATCGTTAAGGCACTCTATGAAATCGGCTTTACAGGACCTATCCGTCCTGACCACGGCAGAATGATCTGGGACGAGGTGGCTATGCCCGGTTACGGTCTTTATGACAGAGCACTTGGTGCGGCTTACATTAACGGACTTTGGGAAGCTATTGAAAAATCACAGACAAGAGGATTATAAGATGCAGTTAAATAATGCAGGTTTACAGAATAAGGAAAGCTGGAAGGCCTTGGGATACAAGCTTCCGGAGTTTGACAGAGAAAAGATGATTGCCGAAACAAAAGAAAATCCTGAATGGATTCATTTCGGTGCGGGCAACATTTTCAGGGCTTTTCAGGCTAACGTGGTTCAGAACCTCCTGAATGAGGGCGTTCTTACTCGCGGACTTACAGTGTGTGAAGGCTTTGATTACGAAATCATTGAAAAAATGTACAAGCCTCACGACGACCTTGGAATTCTTGCAACCTTTATGGCTAACGGAACCATTGAAAAGACTATCGTGGGCAGCATTGCAGAAAGCCTTACATTGGATTCTGCAGACGAGGCTCAGTACTCTCGTCTTAAAGAAATATTTGCAAAGCCCAGCCTTAAAATGGCCAGCTTTACAATTACCGAAAAGGGCTACAGCCTTGTAAACGGTAAGGGAGAATTGCTTGACAGCGTTGCTGCTGACTTCGAAGCAGGTCCGGAGAAGCCTCAGAGCTATATCGGTAAGGTGGTATCACTCCTCTATGCCCGTTTCAGTGCCAATCAGCTTCCCATTGCATTTGTTTCGATGGATAACTGCTCCCACAATGGTGATAAGTTAAAGGCTGCGGTACTGGCATTTGCTGAAAAGTGGACGGAAAAGAAGCTTACTCCCGCGGAATTCCTTGCATATGTCAGCGATTCCTCAAAGGTTTCCTTCCCCTGGTCAATGATTGACAAAATCACTCCCCGTCCTGACAAGACAGTTGAAGAGATGCTGGCAAAGGATAACATTGAGGGCCTGGCTCCTGTTATCACATCAAAAAATACATATGTTGCTCCCTTTGTAAATGCAGAAGAGTGCGAATATCTCGTTATAGAGGATTCCTTCCCTAATGGACGTCCTGCATATGAGAAGGGCGGAATCATGTTCACTGACAGAGAAACTGTGGACAAGGTTGAGAAGATGAAGGTGTGCACCTGCCTTAATCCCCTTCATACCTGCCTTGCAATCTATGGCTGCCTCCTTGGATATACACTTATTTCCAAGGAAATGCAGAATCCTGTGCTGAACAAGATGGTTCGTACAATAGGATATGTGGAAGGTCTTCCCGTTGTAGTTAATCCCGGAATTATTAATCCTAAGAACTTCATAGATGATGTTGTGGAGAAGAGAATTCCAAATCCCTTTATGCCGGATGCTCCCCAGCGAATTGCAACAGATACTTCCCAGAAGCTTCCTATTCGTTTTGGAGAAACAGTTAAGGCATATGCGGCAAGCGACAGCCTTAAGGTAACAGACCTTAAGCTTATACCTCTGGTATACGCAGGATGGATTCGTTACATTATGGCTATAGATGATAAGGGAGAAAAGTTCGAGCTTAGTTCGGATCCTATGCTTTCTGAGGTTTGTCCTCTTGTGGCGGACATTAAGCTTGGAGATGGAAAAGAGGCTATCGAAAAGATTACTCCGATTCTTAAAATGTCAAAAATCTGGGGCGTGGATCTTTATGAAATCGGCCTTGCAGATATGGTTGCAAACTACTTCCTGGAGCTTATCGCAGGCCCCGGTGCAGTAGCCGCAACATTGGAAAAATACGTATAAACAAAACGGACCGCAGCGATGAGCTACGGTCCTTGTCTTTTACAGCCCTTTTAGAACATTGCGGAACCACCTGTTACAATCCAGGCAGCCAACATTGCAGAAAGGAACGCACCGGTATAAACGTTTCCGCTCTTTCTTTCAAACCATGTGGAAAGAAGAGTGAAGAAAATGAACTGAGGCACAAGAAGAATCAGTGCTGACATAAACGGTCCGCCGAAGGTTGTGCTGAACAGTAAATCTGCTCCGGGTCCAAATCCCATAAAGAAAGGAATGTACTCAAGGAGAAGAATTACCAACAGACCACCGAGCAGAACAATTACATTTCCGCCCCAACATTTGATAAAGCTTCTTACGGGCTTGCTCTCGTCAAATTCCTGTCTCATGTTGCCGAAAAGCTTGCATCCCACATTTACAACAAAGAACAGTGAGAAGAAAGGCAAATATACGAAGAACTGTCCAAGTCGAGCTAAAGTAAATGTCTTGTAGAAGGGCCAGATGAAACGAAGGTCAAGCTGGAATATTGCCTGGTATACTGCAACGATTATGTACATGCATGCAGCCAATGATAATGCGGTAAGGAAGCCTTTTGCCAACAACTCCCAGTCCAACTTGTCCGAATGCTCGGGACGAGAAAGACCAAGATCATAATAATCCGGAACAGGTTTTTCCTTTTTCTTGGCAGATGCACGGGAAATAACCATTGTAAGAATGGATATGATGGCTAAAGTCATATACCATGTCATGAATCCGTTACCGATGGTCATTCTGAAAATGCCTTCAGGAAGAGGAAGGAGACCATGGCCAAGCTGCGTCATAAAAGGATATGTAACAGCACCGATTGCTATTGCAATACCGGCATCTCTCCACCATTTTCCTCTGGAAAGAAGGAAGGGTCTTCTTCTGTTCATTGTGCGGTTATATATTACAGCACTGAAGAAGGGAATATTGGAAAGAAGCATAAGTCCGGGACAAAGGGCAACCATAACTGCTAACATTGCAAGGAGAACAAGGCATTCTTTGATAAGGAAAACCTGATTGTCTGCGGCAATGTTTGTCTTTACGCCCAACGCTTCGCTTAACCAGTTCATTGTAGCTTCGATACCATGAGAGTTGTGGGTTGTAAGACGATGATTTGTTTCAAGAAGCTCAACGCGTCTTGCTGTATTTTTGTTGAAATCTCCGTAGGTTGTATTCCACGTGAAGGAGCCGTTTTTAGCAGTTCTTCCTGCGGCAGTGAAAAATTCATCTCTGATGCCGCTGTTCAGCATATCATCATTAACAGTTTCCTGTCTGTAATCTCTGAAGTAGTTGAATTCATCATATCTTGCCTGGAGCATAAGGACGTTGTGGAATTCGATGTTTTCGGAATCATAAATGTTCTTTCCGAATACCTCACCACACTGAAGGATGA
The DNA here is from genome assembly GCA_024403375.1 of Lachnospiraceae bacterium. Lineage (GTDB taxonomy): Bacteria > Bacillota > Clostridia > Lachnospirales > Lachnospiraceae > RGIG3528. The sequence continues at coordinate 4,597 of JAKSRZ010000070.1, read as the reverse complement.
TTGCTTTATGATTCTGGCATGCTGCAGCAGTTGACCATGTAGCCCATGTGCCCATGGAGTGACCGGTTATGGCAATATTGTCGGCCTGAACGAAGTTCTGAGAAGCCAGCCAATTGTAAGCTGCGATACCGCCCATTGAGCTGTCGGTAAGTCCATCCTTGTCCGCATCAATGGAGATTTTTGCGTTCTCGTTGGTGGAATATGCGGAACCTTCAAAGAAGGAAAGAGTAGAGAAATTCATCATTGTGAGGAATCTCTTGGGACCGGAAAGCTTTGTCTTGATTGTTGTTTCGGTATGATCTTCGGACTGTCCCTGAATCTTATAGGTTGTCCAGCCTCTTTCTTTCATTGAAAGACTATTGGAGCCGTGACCGAATTCGTCAATACAAAGGGCAACCATACCGCGACGAGCGGCTTCAATGGCAAAGGCAGCGGATGTTTCCTTGTCGTTCTGATAGCCGTGAAGGGCAAGGAGAGCAGGACGAGGATCAGAGGCATCGGCATCCTTGGGGACATACAGTTTGTAGGTTACATAGTAATCGCCCAAAACAGGATCGTTTACATCAAAGGATGCGGTAACAACCTTGACTTTTCCGAAATCCGTCTGAATTAAGTTGGCAAAAATCATGCACAGTGTTGACACAACGATACAACAGACCAGCACAATCAATGCGGTTTTATTACTCTTTTTCATAAGAACCTCCCATATATTTTCAGCTTGAAAAAGCTGTTTGATAGACTTATTATACTCTTTTGAAAATAAAAGAAAACAGATGATAATTTTTTGACAATAAAAAAAGCCATCATGACGATGGCCTTGTGTTAACAGTTCAAATCGAATCTGCCGCCGTTACGGGGAGCAGTTTTTCCAAAGCGTTGGAGGCAATACTCACCTACCTTGTTTGTACGCTCTGCTTTTTCGTGATCGTTCATGCCTCTTGCATCCTCTGCCATGAGAGTGCGATTGCGGCTTTCCTTGCGGCGATCGTACTTAACGGCCTGAATGCGATGGCGTCTTTCGATAAATACCGGAGCGTCCGGGCTGAGACCCTGCTCTTTCTTGATTTCAGCGGCGCCTTCCTTGATAGCCGGGGCAACCCACACGGATTTTTCCTTGCGGTTTACTTCCTTTGCCACAGGAACCAACTCATTTGCCACCAGAGCGGAACTGCTTGCGATATAGCCTTCTGAGGCAGTATTTGCGGTTGCAACCGTATTTGCCTGAGATTGTAAATTGTTTTGATTTAATGTTGGTGTATAACCAACCGAATTGATAAACCCGATATCCATAAAATAACCTCCCTGTAGAACACCCATACACGCATCGTCCTTGATGCACGTGCTTTAGATAATATATTCTAAAAGAAATATCGTCAATAGAAAGTTTGACATTAATGCAGTAATCTATCATAATTGTAACAAATTTATAAACTTATTAGCGAGGAATGCAATGGAAAGCTCAGAAAATAAGTATTCAACGGAAAATAAACAATATAAAATGATGACTGAAACACCTATACCCAAGCTGATTGTTAAATTGGGAATTCCCACTACAATCAGTATGCTTGTAACCTCTGTTTACAATATGGCAGACACATATTTTGTAAGCGAAGAAGGTAACAGCGCATCCGGAGCTGTAGGCGTAGTTTTCGGACTTATGGCCATTATTCAGGCATTTGGATTCATGTTCGGTCAGGGCTGCGGCTCAGTTGCTTCAAGAGCACTTGGAGCAAAGGACAAGGAAAAAGCGACTGTATTTGCTTCCAGCGGTTTCTATGGTGCTCTTTTTGTGGGGGCACTTATTGGTATCTTCGGAATAATCTTTATTGAGCCTCTTATGCGTCTTCTTGGAAGCTCTGACACAATCCTTCCCTATGCCAAGGAATATGCAAGATTTATCCTTTATGCTGCACCGCTTATGTGTGCCAGCTGTGTACTTAACAATGTGCTTCGATTTGAGGGAAAAGCCTTCTTTTCTATGATAGGACTGGCTTCCGGCAGCATATTCAATATATTTGGTGACTGGCTTCTTATTGAGGTTCTGGGAGACAATTTTGAAATGAAGATTACCGGTGCCGGAATATCCACAGCCGTATCTCAGGTCATCAGCTTCTGTATACTTTTATCTGTATATATTATTGGAAAGACGGAATGTAAGCTTAAGATAAGCAAGGTATCAAGAAGTGTTAAGGACCATTTTGTTATCTGGTCCACAGGCTTCCCCAGCCTTATGAGACAGGGACTTTCCAGCGTATCAACCATGGTGCTTAATGGTTATGCAAAGGAAATCGGCGATGCTGCCGTGGCTGCCATGTCTATTGTTAACCGAGTTTGCTTCTTCACATTTGCCACAGCACTTGGCATCGGACAAGGCTTTCAACCGGTGTGTGCCTTCAATTACGGTGCAAAAAAATACAAACGTGTCAGAAGCGGCTTCCTCTTTACGTTTGTATTGTGTGAGATTTTGTTAGGCCTTGCTGCCATCATCGGACTTTTTGTTGCAGATGATGTGGTGAAGATTTTCAGAGATGATCCTGAAGTAATCAGAATCGGAACACTTGCCTTGATTGCTCAGTTCATAGGACAGATTTTCCAGCCTATGTCAGTTGCGGCCAACATGATGTTCCAGACCGTCGGAAAAAGACTTATCGCCACCTTGCTTTCAATGCTCAGAAGCGGCCTTTTCTTCATACCGATTATTATCGTGTTGACAGAATTCTTCGGCGAAATCGGAATTCAGATTTCACAAGGTGTTGCCGATGTTCTGACCTTCTTTGTGGCAGCACCTTTAGCTATCAGTTTTCTGAAGACTTTGAAGAATCTTGAGCTTCAGCAGCAGTAGTTGTTTCTGTATTTGAGCCGCGTTTTTTTGCGGAAATCTTTTTGATGATAAGAACAGCGGCAACAATAACTGCAATAACCAGAAGTGCAATAATAGCCAATACGGTAATGACCCTGCCGGTGTTAAATGTGTAAAAAGGGTCGATGTCATCTACTACATCAAGAATAATTTTTTGCATAATACCTCCCTGCGAGCTTAGTCGCAACCATTCAATATATGAGGAGTATACATTAAAGGAGAAACTATGTCAAATAAGCTGAAGGAACAGAACAGTGCGGAAAATAAAGGAAGGGGACTGTTGATATCCCTGTCTTTGGCCCATTTTCTGATGGATTATATGTGTCATTTTTATATGTTCAGATTTGTAAAAGGGGCATTTACCTCCGACAGGGTAGTTGCATTGTTTATTCTGTATAATTTCCTGGCGTTTGCGCTGCAGTGTCCTATCGGATATTTGTGCGATAAAGTGGGAGTGCGACTTTCGGTTGCTGTATCATTGGCTATGCTGGGAGTGGGATATCTGTTCGCCTACCTTGCTTTTACGAGATATACTACCGGGGCGGCCGGGGCACTCCTTGTTATTATCGGTGTCCTGATAATCGGACTGGCCAATTCTGCTCTTCATGCAGGTGGTGTTAATGGCGTAATGAAGCCCGGAAAAAAGGGACTTATTCAAGGTGGCGTGTTTATTTCCTTTGGAGCACTTGGAGTCGGACTTGGAGATTTCTATGGCTCGAAGGCGTTTGACTGGATTACCATTGCACTGTTTATTGTTTCTATGATTGCTATGGTGGCTCTTTTCACAGCACAGTTCGTTTCGGCACTCAGTAAAAGACGTGCTGAGAAAAAGGATGTCGATAACGTTCCGGGTGGACTGTCAATCAAGGGCGATTCCTCCAAGGCCGTGGTTGTGCTTGTTCTTTGTCTGGTTGCGGTACTTGCAAGATCCTATGGTGGTTTCCTGCTTCCTTCGGGCTTTACCGGACTTAACGATGCATTTAACGGAAGCATTATGTATGATATAAGAAAGGCCATGCTTCCCAGTGATCTGGGATTTATCGGAAAACTTCTCGGCGGTTTCCTTGTGCTTCTCTCAGTAAGGCTGTTCAAGGCAAAAACAGACCTTCGCGTAGCGAGCTTAAGATATGGTGTGGCGGCACTGATTATTTCGGGAATTTTATTGGTGTTTTTCGGGGAATACACGGTACCATGTGCATTGGGAATTATTTTGTTCCACTCCGTAATGCCGGTGACTCTTTATGAAGTGTACTGCCTGCTGCCGAAGAATCCGGGATTTTCATTGGGACTTACAACGCTGATGCTCTTTATCGGAACTTTGCCCACATATGTATATAATCCTTCAGGCAGCGAAAAGCAGCTGGTGCTTGGAATCACAATAGCAATTGCGGCAGCGGGATTAGGTATCTGTGCGGGAATTAATTCAAAAGAGGTAAAGGAGAGCTAATGGGACTGCTGATTGCCCTGGGGCTTACGATTCTGATTGAGTGCAGTATTGTACTTATTCAGTCAAGAGATATAAAATGGACGGGCTACATGGCATTGGTGAATGTCGTTACGAATCCGACCATAAACCTTATTCTGCTTTTTGTAAGTAACAGAATAAGCCGTTCCGAGAGACAACTGCTCATATATATTCTGGAAGTGTTGGTTGTGATTTCTGAAGGTGTAATGATTTACCTGCTAAGAAGGACAGAAAGCTTTAAGGTAAAGCCGCTGAAATTTCATAAATGTCTG
>JAKSRZ010000007.1 GCA_024403375.1 Lachnospiraceae bacterium | reverse complement strand
TCAGGTTACCTTACACGTCGTCTTGTTGATGTATCTCAGGATGTCATCATTCGTGAGACAGAGTGTATGCGTGAGGGTGATGAAGAAATCCCCGGCGTATGGGTTAAGGCTTTCGCAGACGGAAGAGAAGTTATCGAGTCCTTACAGGACAGAATTACAGGACGTTATTCCTGCGAAACAATTTATGATGACAACGGCGAAATGATCGTTAAGAGAAATCATATGATTACTCCTAAGCGTGCCGAAGCTATCATGAATACAAAGGCAGTTATCGAAGCTGGTCTTGATGCAAAGATTAAGATCAGAACAGTGCTTACATGTAAGTCAAGAATCGGCGTATGTGCTAAGTGTTACGGTGCTAACATGGCCAGCGGTGAACCCGTTCAGGTAGGTGAAGCAGTTGGTATTATTGCTGCTCAGTCTATCGGTGAGCCCGGTACACAGCTTACAATGAGAAACTTCCATACCGGTGGTGTTGCCGGCGGTTCCGATATCACACAGGGTCTTCCCCGTGTCGAAGAACTTTTCGAAACACGTAAGCCTAAGGGACTCGCAATCATTGCAGAGTTCGGTGGCAAGGTAGAAGTAAGAGATACAAAGAAGAAGCGTGAAGTAGTAGTTACAAACTCCGAAACAGGCGAAACTAAGGCATACCTCATCCCTTACGGCTCAAGAATCAAGGTTATTGATGAGCAGAACATCGAAGCAGGTGATGCACTTACAGAAGGTTCCGTATATCCTCATGATATCCTTAAGATTAAGGGCGTTGAGGCTGTTCAGGATTACATGCTTCGTGAAGTTCAGCGTGTATACCGTTTACAGGGTGTAGAAATTGCAGATAAGCACGTTGAAGTTATTGTTCGTCAGACAATGAAGAAGGTTCGTATCGACGAGGGTGGAGACAGTGCATTCCTTCCCGGAACAAACGTTGACATTTTCGATTTCGAAGATACTAACGCAGAACTCATTAAAGAGGGCAAGCAGCCTGCAGAAGGCAAGCAGATTATGCTTGGTATTACAAAGGCAGCCCTTGCTACAAATTCCTTCCTTTCTGCTGCATCCTTCCAGGAGACCACAAAGGTTCTTACAGATGCATCCATTAAGGGTAAGATCGATCCACTTATCGGTCTTAAGGAAAACGTTATCCTTGGTAAGCTGATTCCTGCAGGTACAGGTATGAAGCAGTACAGAAACGTTACACTTGACTCCGATAATCAGCTTATCACTGATGAGTACGACGATATGGAATATGACCATGACGTTTATGGCACATACGGTGAGGGCTTCGGTGACTTCGGTGACGATGAGTACACAGATGACGACAACGTTGTATACGAAGATGAAACATTCTACGGAGACAATGACGACGAAAACTAAATAGCACCAAACATGATATGTACCCCTTTTACTGGACAATCAGTAAAAGGGGTGTTTTTATTATGTTATTTGGCACGGAAAAGTGGACAAATCCTCAGTGTTATACTACAATATACTCTGTGCCGTCCGGCACACATTCCGGTTTTTCAGAGGTACAGATATGAGCAAAAATTCAAGGCAAAATGGCAATATAAAGCTGATTTTAGGCGTGGTATTAATGCTTGCACTGATTACAGGCCTGATTTTTATTATTGCGAAGATGTTCAGAAACCTTAATGGTGAGAATATAGCAGAGAAACCTGCTGCGACACAGGCAGTTGTGGCAGAAAACAATAATGACAAAAATGATGGCAAAACACCTGCGAAAGCAACTGCCGCACCTACAAAAAAGGCTGAGGAAGGTACTAAGAAGGATGAAAACAAGCCTTCAACAGAGAAGAACGATGTGAAGGAGGAGCCCGTAAGTACACCTACACCGACTCCCACACCCAGAGACATCGAGTTCTCCGAAGACGGATATCTCTTTTCTGAAGACATAAATGTTGAGATAGTGGATACAACCGGCAAGGCAGGCTATATTACATATACTTTGGACAATACAACACCAAAGAAGAGCAGTACAGTATATTCGGCACCACTTACCTTTGTGGCTGATGATGACGACTATCCCAACTGCTACACAGTACGAGCAAAATCTTTTTATAACGACGGGACAGAATCAAAAGAATTCGTTCACAGCTATCTTGTGAATAAGAACATAAATGAGAGATTTTCCACAACAGTAATGATCATTTCGGGCGATCCTTCGGAGCTTACCGACATGCCGAACGGAATCCTTGCAGGAACAAATTACAAGCTTAAGGGCTCCGATTCAGAAAGAGTTGTCCATGTCGAAGCCATAAGCAAAAAGGGTAAACTGCAGTTTTCTCAGTTTGCCGGAGCACGTGTCTATGGTGGAACATCCCGTGAGCATGCTGTTAAGAGCATTAAGCTTTACGCACGAAAGAAGTACGACGAGGAGAACAGCAAGTTTAAGTTCGATAAGTTCGACACAATTGGAGCAGACGGAAAGGAGATTAAGAAATACGACCGTATGGTTCTCAGAAACGGCGGCGACGACTTCCAGGGAGCATTCCTTCGAGAGGAACTGATGCAGATGCTGGCAAAGCAGGCCGGCCTTGACTTTACAGAGGCATCAGTGCCTGCAGTAGCCTTCGTAAACGGCGAATATTATGGTTACTACTGGCTGCATGAGAATTATTGTGACGATTTCTTCCAGAAGGTATGCGGCGAGGCAGAAGGTGAGTATTACGTATTTGAAGCTACGGAAAAATCCCTTAAGGGCGGAGATACCAAGCTTGAGAGTGAGCTGGCATATACCTACAACCAGTTCTACAACAAATACTCAAAGGCAGACCTTACAAAGGATGACGTTTATGCAGAAGTGAACAAGGTTATTGACGTAAAGAATTACCTTGATTACATGGCATTTAATATATATGTGGACAACTACGACTGGCCGCAGGGAAACGTTAAAGTTATGCGTTACTATTCCCCCACAGGCAGCTACGAAGAGGGCACATACAGAGACGGACGCTACTACTTCCTCGTACACGACTCCGATATCGGAACAGGCTGCTATGGCAAGGGCGATATATGCGACGCAGACAGAGACGATATTGAGAGAGTAATGAATCTTAATAACAGCCACTCCTCCGCACTCTTTATCAATCTTATGAAGCGTGACGAGTGCAAAAATTATTTCATTAATAAGATATATGAACTCGAAAGTACGGTTATGTCACTTGATAACGTAAACGAGAAGCTGGACGAGCTTCTTGCAATGCGTGACGGAGAGATGGAATATTACATTAACCACCTCAGAACACTTAAGGACGCAGGCATCTGGTGCAACATGAATTCCGTTAAAAATGATGTGGAAACAATCAGAACATTTATAAGCAGACGTCCGGAATTCATTAATAAATACATCGAGAAAAAGTTTGGTAAAAATTGACAAACAGACACTCGGGTGATAAAATTTTTTAATCTATGTAAAAGCAGAATCGGCCTGAAACAGGGGATTCCAAGCAAATGAAAGGGATTATATTATGTCAGTTTTCAAAGGAGCGGCTGTCGCTATCGTGACACCTTTTAATATGGATGGCTCCGTTAACTATGATAAGTTGGGCGAACTCATCGATTTTAACGTAAATAACGGAACTGATGCTATCGTAATTGTGGGAACAACAGGCGAAGCATCCACACTTACACATGAGGAGCACCTTGAGTGCATAAAGTATGCTGTACAGAAAACAGCTCACCGTATTCCTGTTATTGCGGGAACAGGCTCTAACTGCACCGAGACAGAGGTATACCTTTCCACAGAAGCTTACAAAGCAGGCGTTGATGGGGTTCTCCTTGTTTCTCCTTACTACAACAAGGCTACACAGAATGGCCTTAAGCAGCATTTCGGTGCTGTGGCAAAGGCTTGTGATGTTCCAATCATCCTTTACAATATACCCGGCAGAACAGGCGTGAATATTGCAGCAAAGACAATTGCCGACCTGGCTAAGGAATATGACACAATTGTAGGCGTTAAAGATGCCACAGGAAACATTTCCGGTACAATGGATCTTATGGAACTTACACACGGTGATGTAGCAATATATTCCGGTGAAGACGGCCTTATTACTCCCATGCTTTCAGTAGGTGCTCAGGGCGTTATTTCGGTTCTTTCCAACGTAGCACCGATGGATACTCACCTTATCTGTCAGAAATTCTTTGACGGCGATGTAAAGGGAAGCCTGGAGCTTCAGATGAAGTACCGTCCGCTTATAAGTGCATTATTCTCAGAGGTTAATCCAATCCCCGTAAAGGCTGCACTTAATCTTATGGGCTTTAATGTCGGACCTATGAGACTTCCTCTTACAACAATGGAAGATGCTAATCTTGAAGTGCTTAAAGCAGAAATGAAGAAAGTCGGATTAATTAAGTAAAATTACGGGTCGCCGAAAATCGGGGGCCCGTTATCACTATAAAGAAAGGTGAAAGAAAATGAAAAGGATTATAATGTATGGCTGCAATGGCAAAATGGGCAGAATCATTGCAGAACTTCTTAAGGGCGATACTGAGGCTGCTATTGTTGCAGGTGTTGATAAGTTTGGAACAGCAACAGGAGAATTTCCTGTATTTGAATCTCTTGCAGCATGCAACGTTGAGGCTGATGTGGTAATTGATTTCTCTTCTCCTTCAGCACTTTCGGATATTCTTGAAACAGCCGAAAAGAGAGGCCTTGCACTTGTTATGTGCTCTACAGGCTATTCAGAAGAAGATGTGAAAAAGATCAATGACGCTACAGAGAAACTGGCAATACTTCGCTCAGCCAATATGTCACTTGGAGTTAACCTCCTTCTGAAGCTTGTTAATCAGGCGGCATCACTTCTTCTGCCACAAGGTTTTGACCCTGAAATCGTTGAGCGTCACCACAATCAGAAAGTGGATGCACCCTCCGGAACAGCTCTTGCTTTTGCCGATTCTATTAACGAGGCGGTGGACTACCAGTATGAAAACGTGTATGATCGCCACTCGGTAAGAGAGAAGCGTAAAACAAAAGAAATCGGCATAAGTGCAGTAAGAGGAGGAACAATCGTGGGTGAGCATGAAGTGATTTTCTGCGGCCCCGATGAGGTTATTGAATTTAAGCATACTGCATACTCAAAAGCACTTTTTGGTAAGGGTGCGATTGCTGCAGCAAAATATATGGCAGGAAAAGAGCGCGGAATGTACTCAATGCAGGATGTTACTTAATTTATTCAGAGGTGTTTAATGAGCAAAATACTTATTGCGGATGACAATCCGGATATTATTGATGTTCTTTCGGTTTACGTTGAAAAAGAAGGCTATGAACCTGTAACTGCCGAAAACGGTGAACAGGCATACCTGAGATTCCTTAATGATGACCCCGTTTGCGTTCTTCTGGACGTTATGATGCCTAAGATGGACGGATATGAGGTGTGTAAGAAAATCAGAGCAAAATCGGATATTCCGGTAATTCTCATTACGGCTCGCGGAGAAGACTATGAGCGAATAATGGGTCTGGATATCGGTGCAGACGATTATATTGTAAAGCCCTTCAGCCCCAGCGAGGTAATGGCCCGTGTGCGTGCAGTGCTCAGAAGACTGAATAAGGGCGATAATTCCGAAAAGGCCAGCATTTGCAAGGTGGGAAATCTGGAAATCAACCTGGACCAGTACCGCTGCAAAATCGGCGAGGATGAGATCAAGCTTACAAAAAAAGAAATCGAAACAGTATGGGTGCTTGCTTCCAACCCGGGCAAAGTGTTCTCAAGAGATATGCTTCTGGACCGCCTTTGGGGTGCGGATTATGACGGCGATTCAAGAACCGTAGACTCCCATATTAAGCGTCTACGTGCGAAGCTGGACAAATCCACTGTTCCTCACGAGGGATGGGCTATAAGCACAGTATGGGCTGCAGGCTATAAGTTCGATAAGGTATGATATGAAAAAGAAGAACACAGGAAAAAAAGGTTTCGGCGGACTTTTCCTGAGAATGTATATAAGCTTCGCGGCGGTAATCGCCCTGTTTGCTGTCATTCTCGGTGTTCTTTTTATGCGTATGTTCAAGAGTGCCACAATTAACGATTATCAGAAGGAACTCCAGACCAAAACAGTAAATCTGGCAAACCGATGCTCAAAGCTTAACAAAAACAAACAGAAGTCCCAGTGGATTACAAACCTTATTACTCTTCAGGAAGTAGAGGGACTGGAAATATGGCTCTGGAGCAACAAAGAGGCTGAGGAGCCGCTGTGGCCTGATCTTACAGAGGATCCTGATGAGACGGTTCTTGGACAAGGCTACGTGGATGCGGTAAAAGCATGCTTTTCTGGCGAGGTACAGATTAATACTACGTACAATTCGGATAAAGGATACACTGCACTGCTGTGTGCAGCTCCGGTATATGGCCCGATAAATGAGGCAAATCAGATTTCCGAAGTTATAGGAGCGGTGGTTATGTCCACCAACGTTAACGAGCAGAGAGATGTCACTAATACCGGTATGAGACTTATAACCATTTCCCTTATTATTGCACTTGTTGTTACCGTTATCGTTGCGGTACCGGTAGTTACGGCAATTTCGGCACCTATTTCCAGAATTCAATACACTGCATTTACATTGGCAGACGGAGACTATTCAGCACGAACAGGAATAAAGAGAAATGATGAGGTGGGCCAGCTGGCCAAAACCATGGATTTTCTGGCAGGCAAGCTTGCTGAGGCCGATGCGGAAAGAAAGAACGTTGAGCAGACCAGACGAGACTTCTTTGCCAACGTATCACATGAACTGCGTACACCTATTACAGTTGTAAAGGCATATGCGGAAAGCCTTAACGACGGCGTGGTTACAAAGCCCGAGAAGGTGAAACAGTACTATGCACGTATGCTTAATGAATGCACAAACATGGAACGACTTGTAGGAGACCTTCTTACACTTTCCAAAATGCAGAATCCTGACTTTGTGGTGGAAAAAGAGCCTGTTGATCTTAGACAGATATTTGTAGAACTGCTTAAGATGGGCGGAACTCTGGCGGACGAAAAGGGAGTAAAACTCAAGTTCAAGAAGCCTGAGGGACCGTGCGTAATGATGGCAGACTACGGCAGACTACGCCAGATGTTCATAGTAATTCTGGATAATGCCATCAAGTTTTCTCATGAAAACGGAACTGTTTATTTGGAACTTCAGAAAGTAGGAGATGAGATAATCGCTTCCATCAGAGACGAGGGAGTAGGCATTCCCGAGGAAGACCTTCCTTATATTTTTGAAAAATTCTTCAAATCCAAACTCAGACAGAACGCCAAAGGCTCAGGCCTGGGTCTGGCAATAGCGAATCAGATATGTCTGAAGCATGATGGAAAAATTAAGGTGGAAAGTGAGAAAGATAAGGGAACATGTTTCACCTTTACGTTCCACAATGCGGTTGAGGAATAGTCAACACTGCAAAAATGAGGAAAAAAAGTGAAAAAAATGCGAAAATATAAAAATATTCGGAAAAGTTGAAAAAGTTAATTGACAATGTTCAACGGAGAACATAGAATATCTATCATAAATGTTAGAATTTATGGAGGTATATTTATGTCACTTATTAAAGATAACATGAGAAAGCCAAGAGACCTAAGGGAAAAAGGCCTCCACAGAGCGAATCTTTCATTGCTGCTGGCCATTGACATTGTTTGCGTTGCTCTTCTTATAATTGCCGTAAGTGGAGTAGCTGGCGGAGCTGTAACAGGAAAACAGGCAGGAGTAGCTGCACTTATGCTGGTTGTACCGTGCCTTGTATCAAGTGTTGGCTACTTCATGTTGAGATATGATGCCAGATATATATACCCGGGACTTATATGCTTCTACTTTTCGTGTGAAGCAGTTTCCACGATAATCGGAGCACCGGTAATTTCACTTTTTGTATATCCGATTTTTGCAGCGTTATTACTTTATGGCATGGGAAAACTCATGACCATAGTGGGACTTATAAATATTGTTCTTACGATTTTTAACATGGTTATTTTGAAGAACCTGGGTCATCTGGATACACCGCTTGCATTAAAGGAAGCTACCAATACCGTCATCCTTGCTCTTTTGTTGAATGTTATAATGAGCCTTGCCTGCAAGTTTATCAGACAATCAAATGATGAACAGTTTGCAGAAATAGAGAAAAAGGAGAAGAAGGAAGAGGAGGTAATGAATTCCATCGCTGAGATAGGAACAAAAATCGACGCTTCCGTACAGTCCATTACAGCACTTGTTGAAGAAGTTAATGAAGATACAAAGGGCGTTACAACTGCTATGATTGATGTGGCAAAGGGCATGGAAAGTACTCTTGAAAGCATTAACGATCAGGTTACAACAACTGAAAAAATTCAGAGAGTTGTAACTGAGACAGCTGTAGTATCAGAGAGACTCGGAGATATTGCAAAGGGCTCATCAAAGTCTGTTAAGGATGGTATCGTTCTTATCGAAACTGTTGTTTCTCAGACAGAGAGCATGGAAAAAGAAAACAATGGTGCAAAGAAGAGTATGGAAGAACTTCATGAGCACACAATGGCCATGGAGAACATTGTCGGCATCATAAAGAACATTTCCAACCAGACTAACCTCCTTGCACTTAATGCATCAATCGAAGCTGCACGTGCCGGTGATGCAGGCAGAGGCTTTGCGGTTGTTGCGGAACAGATCAGAATCCTTTCGGATCAGACAAAAGAATCTCTTGAAAATATTCAGGAAATTATTAATAAGCTTAACGAAAACTCAAACATCACAATTGAAGCTATGGACCGCGTAATCGAAAAGATTTCCGGACAGGTAACAATGATTCATTCCATCGAAGAAAACTTCAGAAGCATCGGCAGCGGAATCGAGCTTTTGGACAAGTCGGTTGAGGAGATGAACGAAAAGACTGTTGAGCTTAAGGAAACAAATTCAATTATTTCAGACAGCATAAACAGCTTGTCCTCAACCACAGAAGAGATTTCGGCAGCCAGCGAAGAGACTACAGCAATGTGTACTCAGAATGCTGAGCGATTTGAAACAGTCAATGATGTTATTGTTGAACTCTCCAAAGAATCTTCAAAGATGGGCGAGTATATTAACGCCTATAATTTGGAAAAGGCAAGAAGGGCAGCAGAAGGAGTTTAATGATAGAATTACAGGAAGCAAAAGAAAGCTTCATACTTATAGGTGTCTCCGTTGGGGACACCTTTAAAAATGGAAACAGAATTGCAGACGAAACGGAAGAATCGCTGGAAGAACTGAAGGAACTGGTGAGAACAGCAGGAGCCGATGTTTGCGGAACGCTTATTCAGAACAGAGAAGAGCCGGACAGAACTACCTACTTTGGTAAAGGAAAAGTAGAGGAACTTTGTGAGATGATCAGTTCATTGGGGGCCACCGGCGTTGTATGTGATGATGAATTGTCACCTGCCCAGTTAAGTAATCTTGAGGAAGCCATTGACTGCAAGGTTCTGGACAGAACACAGGTTATTCTGGATATTTTTGCCCAGCACGCAAGGACGAGAGAGGGTAAAATCCAGGTAGAACTGGCACAGTTAAAATACAGACAGTCACACCTTATCGGAATGAGAAGCAACCTTTCAAGACTTGGCGGCGGCATCGGAACAAGGGGCCCCGGAGAGAAGAAACTGGAGATTGACAGACGACTTATCAGAAACCGTATTTCTGAACTGAACGCGGATTTGGATGACGTGGTACGTTCCAGAGATGTTACAAGAGCCCAGAGAATGAAGGCTAATGTTCCATCGGCTGCAATAGTAGGATATACAAATGCAGGAAAGTCCACCCTTTTAAATGCACTTACAGGTGCCGACGTTCTGGAGGAGGACAAGTTGTTCGCAACCTTGGATCCTACCGTCAGAGAACTGGTACTGGACAAGGGACAGAAAATTCTTCTGACTGACACGGTTGGTTTTGTAAGAAAGCTTCCGCATAATCTGATAGATGCCTTCAGATCGACCTTGGAAGAGGCAAAATATTGCGATATTATTCTTCAGGTGGTGGACGCTTCGTCTCCGGATTATTTAAGGCACATGGAGGTTACTTACGAAACGCTTAACGACTTGGGAGTTACCGGAAAGACGTTTGTCACACTTTTTAACAAATGTGACCGTCTGACAGAAGAAAAAACTCTTAAGGATCTCAAAGCAGACTACACCCTTAGAATCTCTGCCAAAGAGGGTTTGGGGCTTGAGGAGGTGTGCAGAACACTGGATCAGATTATTAAAAACGGCAGAGAATACATCGAAAAGGTCTTTGGCTTTAACGAAGCCGGAGAAATTCAGAACATAAGAAGACACGGACAGATTATTTCCGAAGAATATATGGAAGATGGAATTCATGTTTGTGCTTATATAGAAAAAACAAAGTAAGAGACGCAATGCATCAAGAAAAAGGTAATTAAGTTTACCTTTTTTTTGTATTCTACAAATGATTATAACTATGTCGTTAACACAAGATGTAGTGGTTGGGTAAAAAGTGTCCTCCATATTGTGTATTTAGGACTTGACATCACTGACGGCATTTACTAAACTTTTACTCGTACCAAGCGGTAATTGAAAGGAGAAGTAAAAATGATCAGTGTAGTAAAGAGGGATGGGGAAATAACAGATTTTACACTATCAAAAATAGCAGCAGCTCTTTCTAAGGCTTTTACTGCCACTCAGAAAAATTTCAATGACGATATCATTAATCTGCTTGCGCTCAGAGTTACAAGTGATTTTCAACCTAAAATCAAAGACGGAACCATCAGTGTGGAGGATATCCAGGACAGTGCAGAGCATGTGCTGGAGCAGGCAGGATACACCGATGTTGCCAAAGCCTACATTTTATACAGAAAAAATCGTGAAAAAATCCGTAATATGAAGTCCACAATCCTTGATTACAAGGAAACAGTGGATAAATACGTTAAGGAAGAGGACTGGAGAGTAAAAGAAAATTCTACGGTTACATACTCCGTAGGAGGCCTTATTCTCCATAATTCAGGTGCTATTACCGCCAACTACTGGCTTTCCGAAGTATATGATACCGAGATTGAGAATGCCCACAAAAATGCGGACATCCACATTCATGATCTCTCCATGCTTACAGGCTACTGTGCGGGCTGGTCTCTTAAGCAGCTTATTCAGGAGGGTCTTGGCGGCATCCCGGGAAAGATTACATCCGCACCTGCGGCACACCTTTCCACCTTATGCAATCAGATGGTAAACTTCCTCGGAATTATGCAGAATGAGTGGGCAGGTGCACAGGCATTTTCCTCTTTCGATACATACCTTGCTCCCTTTGTAAAGATAGATAATCTCCCTTACAAGGAAGTCAAGCAGTGCATTCAGTCATTTATTTACGGTGTCAACACTCCCAGCCGCTGGGGCACACAGGCACCCTTTTCAAATGTAACTCTGGACTGGACCGTTCCTGCTGACCTGGCTGAGCTTCCCTGCATTGTTGGCGGCAAAGAAGTGGATTTTTGCTACAAGGACTGTAAGCCTGAAATGGATATGATTAACAAAGCCTTCATTGAAACAATGATTGAGGGTGATGCTAACGGAAGAGGCTTCCAGTATCCTATTCCCACATATTCAATCACAAGAGACTTTGACTGGAGTGAAACAGAAAACAACAAGCTTTTATTTGAAATGACGGCGAAGTACGGAACTCCCTACTTCTCAAACTATATTAACTCTGATATGGAACCATCTGACGTCAGATCAATGTGCTGTCGTCTTCGCCTTGACCTTCGTGAGCTCAGAAAGAAAACCGGCGGATTTTTCGGATCAGGTGAGAGCACCGGCTCTATCGGCGTTGTTACGATTAATATGCCCAGACTCGCATATCTTGCGGCAGACGAGGCGGATTTCTTTAAGCGTCTGGATCACATGCTGGATGTGGCAGCACGTTCTCTTAAAGTGAAGAGAGATGTTATTACAAAGCTCCTTGAGGAGGGACTTTATCCGTACACAAAGAGATATCTCGGAACCTTCGCAAACCACTTCTCCACAATCGTTCTTGTGGGAATGAACGAGGCATGCCTTAATGCCAAGTGGCTTGGCCGCGATCTTAATGACAGAAGTTCACAGGAATTTACAAAGAAAACTCTTAACCATATGAGGGAACGCCTCAGTGATTATCAGGAAATGTACGGAGACCTTTACAACCTGGAGGCTACTCCTGCAGAGTCTACAAGCTACCGTCTTGCGAAGCATGATAAGAAACACTATCCAGACATCAGAACAGCAGGAAAACCCGGAGATACACCTTATTATACAAACAGTTCACACCTCCCTGTAGATTCAACCGCTGACATATTTGAAGCATTGGATGTACAGGATGAACTTCAGACATTATATACATCAGGCACCGTTTTCCATGCATTCCTCGGAGAGAGACTTCCTGACTGGAAAGCAGCGGCAAAACTTGTCCGCACAATAGCGGAGAACTATAAGCTGCCCTATTATACAATGTCTCCCACATACTCAGTATGTAAGACTCACGGCTATATTTCCGGTGAGCATTCAACGTGCCCTGTGTGCGGCGAAAAAGCAGAGGTTTACTCAAGAATCACAGGATATTATCGACCTGTTCAGAACTGGAACGACGGAAAATCTCAGGAATACAAGAACAGAATGGTTTATGATATCGCAGGTTCAAGGAAGATGTCTGTAGGAAATGAAAGAGGTGCTTCGGACGGTATGGTGGAAATTACTGCGGACGGAAGCGGCTTCGATAACGAGAGACTGTTGTTATTTACCACAAAAACCTGCCCGAATTGCAGCAAAGCAAAGGAATTCTTAAAGGGCATCAACTATGAGATTATAGATGCGGAAGAACGTACAGACCTTGTTATGCAGTACGGAATCATGCAGGCACCTACACTGATAGTCCTTAAAAACGGTGAAGTGAGCAAGTATGCCAACGCATCAATGATTAAGAGTTACGTAGACCATAGATAAAGGTTCAGACCGAACTTAAAACAGCGGGAGAGTGTTGAAAAACATCGCCCGCTTGTTGACATTTTTTTGGTGGGAAGGAAGAAGATTATGAGTTATGCGGATAAGCTGTTTGTAAACATGTGTCAGGATATTTTGGAAAACGGAACGGACACAAGAGGAGAGAAGGTTCGCCCACATTGGGAGGACGGAGAGCTGGCATACACAATCAAAAAGTTCGGTGTTGTAAACCGCTATGATCTTTCTAAAGAATTTCCGGCTATGACACTTCGAAAAACAGCCATAAAATCCGCTACAGACGAGATACTCTGGATTTGGCAGAAAAAGTCCAATAATATTCACGAATTGAAGAGTAAGATATGGGATTCCTGGGCAGACGAAGAGGGCTCTATAGGCAAGGCCTACGGATATCAGCTGGGTGTAAAGCATCAGTACAAAGAAGGAATGATGGATCAGGTGGACAGGGTTATCTGGGACCTGAAAAACAATCCTTACAGCCGCAGAATAATGACCAACATCTATGTTCATGCCGACCTGCACGAGATGCATCTTTATCCCTGTGCATACAGCATGACCTTCAATGTAACAAAGAAAAGAGACAGTGATAAACTTGTTCTTAACGGCATATTAAACCAGCGCTCACAGGATGTGCTTACGGCAAATAACTGGAATGTGTGCCAGTATGCTGTCCTTCTTCATATGATTGCACGAGAGTGCGATATGGAAGTCGGAGAGTTTATGCATGTAATTGCCGATGCTCACATTTATGACAGGCATGTGGATATAGTGAAGGAACTGATTTCACGTCCACAATATGACGCCCCCACATTATGGCTTAATCCTGACGTCAAGCATTTCTACGACTTCACGGCAGATGATGTCAGATTGGATAACTATGTTACCGGGGAACAGATTAAGATTCCGGTGGCAATTTAATAAAAAATAGTAGGAGATACACATATGCAGTTAATCGTTGCAGTTGATAAAAACTGGGGAATCGGTTATAATAATGATTTGTTGGTCAGCATTCCGGGAGATAAAAAGAACTTCAGAATGCTTACTACGGGAAAGACATTAATCATGGGAAGAAAGACACTTGAAAGCTTTCCCGAAGGAAGACCGTTAAAGGATCGCGTGAACATTGTGGTGACTCGTAAGAAGAACTATGATGGTCATGGAGCAATCGTAGTAAACTCTCCCGAAGAAGCAGTGGCAAAGGCTCGTGAATTGTCTGCTGAGGATGATATTTTTGTAATCGGCGGCGGAGAAATCTACGCCCAGCTTTTAGATCAGTGCGATACTGCAGTGATTACGAAAATCAATTATGAATATACTGCGGACACATTTTTTCCTAATCTGGATAAGGATGAAAGCTGGGAATGTGTGGACGAGTCTGAAGAGATGACATGCTTCAGCATGGAATATTTCTTCTGTACATACAAAAAGAAAAAATAGATGGGCTGAAAAACAATACGTCAGCCCGCGTAAGGAGTCATTGTGTCAGAGAATACTGTTATTTTTCAACGTGATTATCAGTGGATGATTTTTACCGGATTGATGTTGTGCTTTGCACTTACAACCCTTCTTATCGGAAGTTTTAAAAAGAAGCTTCCCAGAGATCAAGGAAGAAAGTTTGCTGTTGAAGGAGCCCTTTCGGAAGGAAAAGCCAGAGGAGCAGGTCTGATATTCGTTTCAGTATTTACGGTTATATCCGCAATCTGTTACGTAAGAAGCCTGGAAGTAGCATTATACCTTGTTCTCATTATGGCATCGATGCTTACCGGTTACTTTGATGATGCCGCTGAAAAGCCTTGGGGCGAATGGAAGAAGGGAATACTTGACCTTGTAATTTCCGGCGGTATTGCTGCTACATATATTGTATTTAACGGCACAGAAGTTAATATGGCACTATTGGGTTTCAGCTTTGAAATGCCGATATGGCTTTATGCAATACTTGCAACAGGCCTTGTATGGATGATGATAAATGTGACCAACTGCACCGATGGTGTGGACGGACTTTCATCTTCCCTGGTTATTACGGTACTGGCTTCCTTTGCAGTCATGAACGGAATAAGAGCCTATAACTGTCCCGAACTTACATATATGGCATTCTACTTCATAGCATGTCTTCTCGGATACCTGCTCTTTAACTCAACACCTTCCATCGTTCTTATGGGAGATGCAGGCTCAAGAGCGATGGGAACACTGATTGCAGTGCTTGCCCTTCTTTCAAGAGATCCGTTTATGGTTCTCATATTTGCATTAGTAATTATTCTTGACGGTGGATTGGGATTATTAAAACTGTTCCTGGCAAGGACAATCAAACTTAAAATATTAAAGAATACAAGAACCCCTCTTCATGACCATGTGAGAAAGGTTATGGGATGGTCCAACACCCAGTGTGTATTCAGATTTGTAATTATTCAGATTGTGATTTCAGCAGCCGCGCTTTGGTTCGTAGGCTGAGGTTATATGGAGGTTCACTTATGAAAACAGTAGCTGATTATGTAAGAACAATTCCTGATTTCCCGGAACCCGGCATTATGTTCCGTGACGTAACAAGCGTTATTCAGGACGCAGATGGTCTTCACCTTGCAATTGATGAACTTCAGAAGCTTGCAGAAGATGAAGAATTCGACGTAATTGTCGGACCCGAATCCAGAGGCTTTATCTTTGGTGTTCCCATCGCTTACAATCTTAAGAAGTCTTTTGTACCTGTTCGTAAAAAGGGCAAACTCCCTTGTGAAACAATTGAGCAGACATATGACCTTGAGTACGGTACAGCAACTATTGAAATGCACAAGGATGCAATCAAAAGAGGACAGAAGGTTATTATTGTTGATGACCTTATTGCCACAGGCGGCACAATTGAAGCTATTATCAAGCTTGTAGAGCAGCTTGGCGGTGAAGTTGTTAAAATCATTTTCCTTATGGAGCTTGAAGGCCTTAAGGGCAGAGAAAAGCTTAAGGGATACGATATTGCATCTGTAGTTGCATATCCCGGAAAATAAACTGTAGCTTTTCTGAAAGGAGAGCTTATGGAGAACAGAGATAATTACCAATATGTAATTAAAAAGCCTATTATGGAAAAATCTCTTTCTACACCTGCGGATTTCACCGATCCGGAGGCTCTCTTCAGTATGCTCAAAAAGACAATTCATCAATATCGCCCCGGAACGGAGCTTGATCTTATCGAGAGAGCATATGCACTGGCAGCAAAGCTTCATGCGGACCAGAAGAGAAAGTCCGGAGAACCATACATTATTCATCCGCTTTGCGTTGCGATTATTCTTGCAGAGCTGGAATTGGATAAGGAGACAATTGCGGCCGGAATTCTTCATGATGTAGTGGAAGATACTGCGGTTACGTTGGAAGAAATACGGGCGGAATTTGGTGATGAAATAGCCCTTCTTGTAGACGGTGTAACAAAGATTACTCAGTTGAATTATGATATGGATAAGGTTGAAGTTCAGGCTGAAAACCTTAGAAAGATGTTCCTTGCCATGGCAAAGGATATTCGTGTTATCATGATCAAGCTTGCTGACCGACTCCACAATATGCGTACTATGCAGTACCAGCCGGCACCTAAGCAGCAGGAAAAGGCCCATGAGACTATGGACATTTATGCACCGTTGGCTCAGCGTCTTGGTATCAGCCGAATCAAGATTGAGCTGGATGACCTGTCGCTGCACATCATCGAGCCGGAAGTCTACAATGATCTTGAGGACAAGATAGCCCTCCGAAAGAACGAGCGCGAAGCATTTATGAGTGCTCGTATTGATGAAATTGCCGACAAGGTTGAAGAAGCACAGATAAAGGCTCAGATTGATGGCCGAATCAAGCACTTCTTCAGCATCTACAAAAAGATGAAAAACCAGAATAAAACTCTGGACCAGATATATGATCTTTACGCAATCAGAATTATTGTTGATTCCGTTAAAGATTGCTATGCGGTACTTGGTATTATGCACGAAATGTATAAGCCCATACCGGGAAGATTCAAGGACTATATTGCCATGCCTAAGGCAAACAATTATCAGTCCTTGCATACCACACTCATCGGACCTAACGGAACACCCTTTGAAATTCAGATACGAACCATGGAAATGCACAAGGTTGCTGAATATGGTATCGCAGCTCACTGGAAATATAAGGAAGTTCAGAATGGTGTAAAAACGGATGCTTCTGTTGAGGAAAAGATGACCTGGTTGCGTCAGATTCTTGAGTGGCAGCAGGATATGTCCGATAACAAGGAGTTCCTATCAAACGTCAAGTCAGATTTCGACCTGTTTTCGGATTCCGTATATTGCTTTACTCCAACAGGAGATGTAAAGACATTGCCTGCGGGCTCCACACCCATTGATTTTGCATATTCGATTCATTCTGCTGTAGGCAATAAGATGGTAGGTGCAAGAGCCAACGGAAGACTGGTTACTATTGACTATAAGATTCAGAATGGTGACCGTATTGAGATTATCACCTCCCAGAACTCCAAGGGACCAAGCAGAGACTGGCTCGCCATTGCAAAGAGCGGTCAGGCAAGAAATAAGATTAATCAGTGGTTCAAAACAGAGCTTAAGGATGATAATGTAACTCACGGAAAAGAACTGATTCTTGCTTATTGTAAGGCAAGAGGTGTTGCTCCTTCTGATTTGCTTCGTACTGAGTTCACGGAAGTTATAATGAAAAAGTACGGCTTCCATGATTGGGATGCGGTGCTGGCAGCGGTAGGTCATGGCGGCATAAAGGAAGGACAGATTGTAAATCGTCTTCTTGAGGAACTGGAGAAAAAGAACAAGCGTGAAATGACCGACGAAATGGTTATGGAGGCTGTTCAGGAAGCTAAGGAAAACAAGAAGCCGGTAAATGTTAAGTCCAAGTCGGGAATTGTGGTTCAGGGAGCAAATGATCTGGCTGTACGATTCTCCAAATGCTGTTCACCTGTACCGGGCGATGAGATTTGTGGCTTTGTCACACGAGGAAGAGGAATTTCCGTACACAGAACCGATTGTGTCAACGTTATTAATGCTACAGATGAGGAACGTATCCGTATGATTCCTGCAGAATGGAGTATTGACGATAAGAACGGCTCCTACTTTGCGGAAGTAAAGATATACGCACATAACAGAAGCGGCATCATTCTTGATGTTTCAAAGGTTATGACGGAAAACAAGATTGATATGAAGTCCGTAAACAGCCATGTTGGCAAAAATGGTATGGCGACCACAATGATTGGATTTGATATCGGAAGTACAGAACAGTTGATGACTATCATCGGCAAACTTCGCCAGCTTGAAGGCGTCGTCGATGTAGAAAGAACAATGGGATGATAAAAGTTATAATGCGAGGCCTGGATTACGGTCAGGATATTGGGCCGCTTATCCGGGCTTTTTTTCCGGAATGGGATTATAAAATTGAATACGATGCAGAAGGCACCACGGCAGGGATACAGGTTCCGGAGGGTGTCTTTTTGAAGTTAGATCTTAAACCTGACAGAATAAAGGTTAACGCCGGAGAAAATTTCAGGGGAATAGGTAAGTTTGATAATTTTTCGGAAACTCCTGAAGGGTGTTACAAAAACGAAGGAGTACCCGACAGAAGAATGTACCGTAACCACTTGCACAGATTAGTGTACAAGGTGCTTTCGGAACTTACAGGGAAAACTCTCCCCTGGGGAACCTTGACAGGGGTGAGACCTACTAAGCAGGCTCTGGAAATGGAGAGATTAGGATA
This sequence comes from Lachnospiraceae bacterium, assembly GCA_024403375.1. Classification (GTDB taxonomy): domain Bacteria; phylum Bacillota; class Clostridia; order Lachnospirales; family Lachnospiraceae; genus RGIG3528. Next base: position 23,907 of record JAKSRZ010000007.1, on the reverse strand, counting down.
CGATCATAATCAGATAGTAACCTACTTCGGCAATGAGTATCTTGCATCCGAAAGAAAGGCAAATCTTGCAGTTAAGGTTACAGAGAATGAGAGAAGGCTGTTGGCCGGAATGTCCTTTGAGGATACTTACAGTCTGTATGTAGGGGTGCCATTCTGCCCCAGCATTTGTCTTTATTGTTCCTTCTCGTCCTACCCCTTAAAACAGTATGCGACAAGCGTAGAAGCCTATGTTTCCGCACTTCTTAAAGAAATTGAGGAGACTGCAAAGCTGTTTGAAAATAAGAAACTTGTAAGTATCTACTTCGGCGGAGGAACACCCACCACATTAAGTGCGGAGCAACTGGAGACTATCATCAAAAAGATTAAATCCTGTTTTAATCTGGATCATCTTAAGGAATGGACTGTAGAAGCAGGTCGCCCGGACAGCATAACAAGAGAAAAACTCGAAACGCTTAAAAGACTGGGAGTGAATCGAATTTCGGTTAATCCCCAGACCATGAAACAGGAGACACTTGATCTCATCGGAAGACGCCACACCGTGGAAGAAACCGTTGAAGCTTTCAAGCTTGCAAGAGAAACAGGGTTTGATAATATCAACATGGACCTGATTGCAGGATTGAACGGAGAGACTATCGATGATTTTAAGTATACTCTTTCGGAACTGCAGAAACTGAACCCTGATTCCATTACAGTTCATACCTTGGCTGTAAAGCGAGCAGCACGACTTAATGAAAAGATGGATGAGTATGGAGCTTCCATGTCGAAAGATGCAGCACTGATGACGGACTATGCCGAGAAATTCATGGAAGAAAACGGATACGAACCATATTATCTTTATCGTCAGAAGAATATGTCCGACAACCTTGAAAATATAGGATACGCACGGCCTGGAAAGGAAGGACTCTATAATGTATTGATTATGGAGGAGTGTCACACAATTGCGGCCTGCGGCCCGGGTGCTTCTTCGAAGCTGGTACGTACCGATGAGGAATACGGTGCAGGCTTTCTGAATGAGGCACAGGACGGAGAATACGTTGTAAGAAAAATCGAGCGTTGCGAGAATGTAAAAAGCGTTAAGGACTATATAGAACGCATAGATGAAATGATAGAAAGAAAGCATAAGCTTTTTCTGGGTGAGTAAATGTATTACGAATCATCAACGGAAATCAATAAAATAATCGAGTCATTGCATATAGAAGGTATGGCGGCCGGAGATGTGGTTGACCATATTGACCACGGTGAACTTGTATCACGACTTGCGGATATGTTGGCTTTGCGCCTTAATCTGGATGACAGTACGAGAGAACTGATTCATAATGCTTCAGTTCTGCATGATGTAGGAAAGCTTAAAATTTCGCAGAACATTTACGGTCGTGTAAAGGGAGGCCTGAGAATTGTGGAAATGCGATACATGAGAACTCATCCCAAGCTTGGAGCTGAAATGCTTATGGAGTGTGGTTACCCGGAGGAACTGGTTTCAGCGGTGCTTCACCACCATGAAAGTTTTGACGGCAGTGGTTATCCTTCGGCAATATCAGGGGAAGAGATTCCGTATGCATCAAGACTGATAAAAGTTTGCGATGCGTTTGCAACCTTGATTTCCGATCGTCCCTACAGAAGAGCATTTGAAGCACAGACCGCATTAAATTCCATGATTGCAGATAACATGATGTACGATATTAAAATATTTGTCGCTTTCATGGACCTTACACATACAAGTGAATTTGAAAATATATTATCATTCGCGGATGACATTAATAAAAAGCACCACTATATGTAGTATTTTTCCAAATATGTCGCTCCGATGGAACCAAATTATTCTTTGGACCATCGGAGCGTTTTTTTCTGCCGAAATACCGTGAAAAAGGTGATTTTATGAACAAAACCGCGTAAAATGGGCGTTTCAGGCTTGTCTACAGGAGTAGTTGCATGCGGACGCTTGCGTGGGGCTGAGAAAGATTTTTTGAACAGAAAAATTCTATGATTGCAATAGAAAAACGAACAAAATCAGCCTACAAAGGGAGTGATTCAGGCTGTAGAATATTCTCTAAATGTATGATGCCTGCCGACAATTGTAGAACGAAAATAAATACAAAATATTGGAAAAAATTTTGAAAAAAACACTACATTTTGTGGTTAATCTGCTATAATAAACGCCGATAAATTAAATAGATAACAACGGACAAGGGTAAGTCCAACATATAAAGTTTTAGGAGGAGACTTTTAATGAAAGTTATTAAACGTAATGGGACGGAGGTAGTTTTTGACATCAACAAAATCGTGGTGGCTGTAACAAAGGCCAACGAAGCCGTTGAAGAGCGAAAACAAACGACAGCAGCACAGATCAAGCGTATTTCAGAGGCTGTTGAAATTGCTTGCATCAACATGAGCCATGCACCCGGAGTTGAGGAGATCCAGGACCTTGTTGAAAAACAGATTATGGCTCACGGTGCTTTTGAGGTTGCTAAGAAATATATTACATATAGATATACGAGAACTCTTGTTCGTCAGTCCAATACTACTGATGAAAAAATTCTCAGCCTTATTGAGTGCAACAACGAAGAGGTTAAACAGGAAAACTCAAATAAGAATCCTACAGTAAACAGTGTACAGCGTGACTATATGGCAGGAGAAGTCAGCCGTGACCTTACAAACAGAATTCTGTTACCTGCGGACATCGTTGAGGCACACAACAGCGGTATCATCCATTTCCACGATGCAGACTACTATGCACAACACATGCACAACTGCGATCTTGTAAATCTGGAAGATATGCTTCAGAACGGAACAGTTATTTCCGGAACATTAATTGAGAAGCCCCACAGCTTTTCAACAGCATGCAATATTGCCACACAGATTATCGCACAGGTTGCATCAAATCAGTACGGTGGCCAGAGTATTTCTCTTGCTCATCTGGCACCCTTTGTACAGATCAGCCGTGAAAAGATTATCCGTCAGGTAACAAAGGAATTTGCTGATGCCGGAATCACAGTTACCGAAGATCAGATCAAGCAGGTGGCTGAAGGCAGACTGAGAGACGAAATCAACCGTGGCGTACAGACAATCCAGTACCAGGTAGTAACACTGCTTACAACTAACGGACAGGCCCCCTTCATTACTGTGTTTATGTATCTTAATGAGGTCCAGGACGCACAGACCAAGTCTGATCTGGCAATAATCATTGAGGAAATGCTTAAACAGAGAATTATCGGTGTTAAGAATGAAAAGGGCGTATGGATTACACCTGCATTCCCTAAGCTTATTTATGTGCTTGAAGAGGACAACATTACCGAGGACAGCAAATACTGGTACCTTACTGAGCTGGCAGCAAAATGTACAGCAAAACGTATGGTTCCCGATTATATTTCCGAAAAGAAGATGCTGGAACTCAAGGTAGACAAGAACGGAGACGGCCACTGCTACACTTGCATGGGATGCAGAAGCTTCCTTACACCTTACGTGGATGAAAACGGAAAGCCAAAGTATTACGGAAGATTCAATCAGGGCGTAGTTACTGTAAACCTTCCCGACATCGGCCTTTCTGCAGAAAAAGATATGGACAGATTCTGGCGTATATTTGATGAACGTATGGAAATATGTCACAGAGCACTTCGCTGCCGTCACGAAAGACTTAAAGGCACACTTTCGGATGCAGCTCCTATTCTCTGGCAGTATGGTGCACTTACCCGTATCAATAAGGGCGAAACAATTGACAAATACCTTTACGGTGGCTATTCAACACTTTCACTTGGCTATGCAGGACTTTGGGAATGCGTATACGCACTTAACGGACGCAAGCTTACAGAGCCCGAAGGCGAGCAGCTGGGCCTGAAGATCATGCAGAAGCTCAACGAATATACCGCAAAATGGAAAGCAGAAGAGAATATTGACTATTCACTTTACGGAACACCCCTTGAGAGCACAACATACAAGTTTGCAAAGTGCCTCCAGAAGCGTTTTGGCGTTGTAAAAGGCGTATCTGACAGAAATTACATTACTAACAGCTACCATATCCACGTTACAGAAGAAATCGACGCATTTGAAAAATTATCACTGGAGTCCAAGTTCCAGAACCTTTCTCCCGGCGGTGCCATCAGCTATGTGGAAGTACCCAATATGCAGGACAATATCCCTGCCGTGCTTTCCATCATGAAATATATCTATGACAACATCATGTATGCAGAGCTGAACACAAAGTCGGACTACTGCCAGTGCTGCGGCTACGACGGAGAAATCAAAATCGTCGAGGATGACGGAAAACTTGTATGGGAATGCCCGAACTGCGGAAACAGAGACCAGTCCAAGCTTAACGTTGCAAGACGTACTTGCGGATATATCGGATCTCAGTTCTGGAACCAGGGACGTACCCAGGAGATAAAAGAAAGAGTATTGCACTTATAATTTATGAATTTTTCAGCTATAAAAAAATGTGATATTGCCAACGGCACAGGAGTCAGAACGACCCTGTTTGTCAGCGGATGCAGGAACCATTGCGAAGGCTGCTTCCAACCGGAAACCTGGAATTTCAATAATGGTAAAGAGTTTACAAAAGAAACAGAAAAAGAAATTATTGAAAGCCTCTCACCGGATTATATACAAGGACTTACGCTGCTTGGGGGAGACCCTTTCGAAGAAGAAAATCAGGAGGGACTTGTCACATTCATAGAAACGGTAAAAGACACATATCCACAAAAGGATATATGGGCATATACAGGCTATCTGCTGGAAGACCTGACAGCCAATGGGAAAAAATATACAGAGTATACTGAACGAATGCTGAACTGTATTGACGTCCTTGTGGATGGCCCCTTCATTCAGGCGGAGAAAGACCTTCGAATAAAATTCAGAGGCAGCAGGAACCAGAGACTGATTGATATGAATGAATACAGAAAAACAGGAAATATAATGACACTGTTTGGAAGCTGATTACCAAAATAAATACAAGGGCGAGTGAAAATCTATTTTTCGCTCGCCCGATTTTTGTTGGGAAAAATGACGAAACACGCCCAAGAATGGCCGCGGTCTTTATGGCCTGTCGCGAGGTAAAGATACCGCAAAAACAGCCGGCGACCTCGTGGCGAGGTCGCTGGTGCAAAAGCCGAGGTCGAGATACCGCACAGGCGTGATAAAGACAAAATTCAATTTTAAATTGATTTTGTGTTGACAAATACAATTTATGGTTGTATTATAGGCTCATGAAAAACATTGGCGAAACAATAGCAAAATACAGAAAAGCTCAGAAAATGTCTCAGGCAGAGCTGGCACAGAAGCTAATGGCGTACGGATTAACCCCTTCCGCAGCTTCAGTAAGTTCCTGGGAAAAGAACGTGAGTGTACCAAATGCCTTACAGATTTTTGCAATCTGTGAAGTGCTTGGAATAAAAGATATTTACTCTGAATTCATTTCGACTGAAGGTGCTGTTCTGGGTGGATTAAACAGTGAGGGAGTAAGAAAAGCTTTAGAATATATTTCCTTGCTTAAACTGTCAGATGAATACAGAACAGAAAAAGCTGTATCTGAAATTGTTCCGATAAACACAAGACAGAAGATTGCAGCAAAGAAGAACGTGGCGGAAGTAACGGAAAAGCCCGTAAGACGTATAAAGCTTTTCGATCTTCCCGCTTCGGCAGGTACAGGTCAGTTCCTGGACGGAGAAAACTACAGTGAAGTCGAAGCAGGACTGGATACACCCGGATCGGCAAACTTTGGTATCCGCATAGCAGGTAACAGTATGGAACCAAGATACCTGGACGGACAGATTGCATGGGTTCGAAAGTGCGAAAGACTTTCAGATGGTGAAATAGGCATCTTCATATTAAACGGCGAGGCTTATATCAAGAAGCTTTACATAAAGGAAAACGGAGTAGAACTCATATCACTTAATCCTGAATATAAACCAATAAATGTTTCAGAGGATGATACATTCATCACAATAGGTAAAGTATTAAACTAGATGGGGCGAAAAATCCCAAGGCAGATAATATAATAAAGACATAAACAAACGAGACAGATATACGGAGGCGATACCATGCAGGCACAGGCAGTAAGAAATTATAACGCATACGATTCAGCATATGAAGCAGGCTACAACGCAGCACTTGAGGCAATGACAAAGGCCAGAAAGTCCAGACAGTACATTACAGAATACAAGGCTGAAGCAGAAGCAAAAGCAAGACAGGAAAAGACCGAATACTTCCTTAAACAGAAACTGGCAGGCGGAGTACTCCTTGCAGTGTCTGCTGTTGGTCTTGCAATTACAGGCGGCGAGTTTGCAATTGCCATAGCAGCAATTCCGGCAGGCCTCCTTTTCCTTTTAACAAAACATCGCCTTTTCGGCTGATTACTGACAAAAAACGCTTTCCCTAATTTGAAGACCCCCTTCTTCAAATTTTTATCTCACATCCTTTCCTGTGAAAACAGGACGAATTATCCGGGCTCCCACCCGGATTTTTTGTTCTTTATTGTGGACTAAACACTTTGAAAGGTTTTATAATTAAGTGAAAATAGATTCCTTTAGGAGGCTTAATGATGCGAGTAGTTTCGGAAATAATGAAAAAAATGATCGAATATTCAGATGGCAGCAATCATGATATCAATCATTTCATGAAGGTACATAATTATGCAAGAACTATAGGAGAGTTGGAAGGCTTGGCAGCGGATACTCAGATGGTTTTAGAAGTAGCGGCTATAGTTCATGATATTGCCTGCCCTATGCTCAGACAGCAATTTGGTGTTGCTGATGGGAAAAAGCAGGAAGTGGAGGGGATGCCGCTTGCAAAGGACTTGTTAAAGGATACGGGGCTTAGTGATGATCAGATAGAAAGAGTCGTGTATCTGGTGGGGCATCATCATACGATTGATGAGATAGACGGTATGGATTATCAGATACTTATAGAAGCTGATTATTTGGTAAATGCCGACGAGAGTAGCTATTCAAAAGAAAAGATAAGAAATGTTTATGAGAGCGTGTTCAAAACAGAAACGGGAAAGCGTTTGCTGGCGGCTGTTTATGGGCTGGTATAGATAAGTTAACAATTTGTTCAATTTTTAACCATATCGAGTTCAAAATTGGATTGTATAATGAGCACATAAGAACAAAACAAGTTCTTACTGAACAAGTTAACAAGATTTTTTCATAAATATAAAAGCCCATCAGTTTCCCTCCCCCTCTGGTGGGCTTCTCCTCTGTCTATGACCCGCAAGCTTGCTTACGGGTGTTTTTTTGTCCTTCGAATTTGTTCAGGGCTTTTATTTTTTGTAAATCTCTTCCCATTTGTTACAGATATGCTAAAATAGCAGAGTAACGTGTATTATTCATATGGAGATAAAAATTGAAAAAGAGACTTTCGCATGTGCAAATAATAGCCTTTGGCTATTTATTAATGATTTTAATCGGTGCGGGGCTTCTGATGCTGCCTTTTGCATCAAACCCCGGAAGCGATGTTAACTTTACGAAGGCATTGTTTACGGCAAGTTCGGCATCTTGTGTTACGGGGCTGGCACTTTGTGACACGGCTACCACGTGGACAATGTTCGGCCAGGCAGTTCTGCTTGTGCTTATCCAGATTGGTGGTCTGGGCTTTATGACTATTGCCACATTTTTCTTTCTGATGATGAGAAAGAGGATGGGATTATATAATCGTGAAACAATGGTGGAAAGCATTAATACTTCCCACATTGGAGGCATTATGAGGCTTTCCGGAATCATCACCCTGGGAACCTTCATGTTTGAGGGACTTGGGGCCATAGCACTTTCCTTCAGATTCATACCTGAGTTTGGATGGGGGAAGGGAATATGGTACAGCGTATTCCACTCTATATCTGCGTTCTGTAATGCAGGATTTGATCTGATGGGTGTTAAGGAACCATTTTCATCATTTGTTGATTACCATGACGATCCCCTCGTAAATATTACGCTGATGCTTCTTATCACCGTCGGAGCCCTCGGCTTCCTTGTGTGGGAAGACATTATGAAGTGTGGAATTAAGTGGAGAAAGTACAAGCTGCATACAAAACTTGTTCTTGCAACTACTTTAGGACTGTTTGTTTTTGGAACCATCGTATTCTTTTTCCTTGAAAAGGACTTTACCGGTGCTGGAAAGAGCGTCGGACTGAGAATACTTGAAGCAATGTTTTCAGCTGTGACACCAAGAACTGCGGGCTTTAATACGGTAGATACCGCAGCACTTTCAGAAACATCAACTCTGCTTACGATTATGTATATGCTGATCGGAGGATCACCGGGATCCACGGCCGGCGGTGTAAAAACCACAACCGTTTGCATCATTCTGATTTTTGTCTGCAACAGCTTTATAGGCAGGAGACGAACCACGATTTTCGGCAGAACCATTTCGGACGAAACACTCAAAAAGAGTATTTGTGTTCTGGCCTTCAATGTAAGCCTTGGCCTCATCGCTACGATTCTTATATGTGGCATTTACAAGCTGCCGCTTCTGGATATTGTTTTTGAGTGCTACTCGGCAATAAACACAGTGGGAATGACTACAGGAATCACACGTGAACTTTCGGGAGCCGGAATTTATATAGTGGCCTTCCTTATGTACCTGGGAAGAGTCGGAAGCGTAACCTTCGCAGTTGCACTTCTCGGAAAGAGAGCAAAGAGACAAATCGAGTATCCTACAGAGGATATAACAGTAGGTTAATAAGGAGAGCAATATGAGAACATTTTTGATAATCGGAATGGGTACCTTTGGACATCATCTCTGCAAGGAGATTCTGGAACAGAAAGCAGAGGTAATGGTTGTGGATAACGATGAGGCATGTCTTGAGGATGTGCTCCATCTCGGAGTAAGTGCGAAGATTGCCGACTGTACTAACAAGGAGGCACTGGAGAGCTTTGATATTCCGAGCTTTGACTGCTGCTTCGTGTGCCTTGGCGGAAATTTCCAGAGCAGCCTGCAGGCTACCGACCTCTTAAAGGAATTGGGTGCCAAGAAGATTTACAGTAAAGCAGAAAGCGATATTCAGGCAAAATTCTTATCCCGTGCAGGTGCGGACTACATCATTTACCCCGAACAGGAAGTTGCCAAGCGAATTGCGGTTTCAGAACATTCAGACAAGATTTTTGACTTTATCAAGCTGGGCGATGATTTTTCGATTTATGAGATCGAAGTAAATGATAAGTGGGTAGGAAAAACAGTTATGCAGGTTAATGTTCGAGCAAATTATAATCTGAACATTATCGGCACCAAGAAGGACGAAATTGTAAGACCTATGCCGGGCCCTGATTACAAATTTACAAAGAAAGAACGCCTCCTTGTTATCGGAAGAGCAAAGGACGTGGAGCGAGTTATAAAATAAGCTTTTTCAGTATACCAAACAAGAGATTATGCTTGTATTTTCACAACTGCGTGTGTATAATAACTCGTCAGAAAAACCAATGAAAGGAATACAAATATGGTACAGTCCAGAACACACAATTGTAACGAACTTCGCCTCGCAAACGTTGGCGAAAACGTGACTCTGGTAGGCTGGTTTGAGAACATCCGTAAGGTCAGCAAGAATCTTGGTTTCCTTATTCTTCGTGACTTCTATGGAACAACTCAGATTGTAGTTGAAACAGAAGAAATGATGGCCGTAATTGATGGCATCAATAAAGAGACAACCATCTCCGTAACAGGTAGCGTAAGAGAACGTTCATCAAAGAACATGGAGCTCCCTACAGGAGAAATCGAGGTTGTTCCCGAAAAGATCGAAATCCTCGGAAAGTGCATTTACAATGCTCTTCCTTTTGAAATCAATAAGTCAAAAGAAGCAGATGAAAATACACGTCTTAAGTACAGATACCTTGACCTTCGTAATCCCGAAGTAAAGAGCAAGATTGTGCTTAGAAGTAAGATTGTTGCAGAACTTCGTGCTGCAATGATTGCTCATGATTTCCTTGAAATCACAACACCTATCCTTACATGCTCATCACCCGAAGGTGCAAGAGATTACCTTGTTCCTGCAAGAAACCATCCCGGAAAGTTTTATGCACTTCCCCAGGCACCTCAGCAGTTCAAGCAGATCCTTATGGCTTCCGGCTTTGACAGATATTTCCAGATTGCTCCCTGCTTCCGTGACGAGGATGCTCGTGCAGACAGAAGCCCCGGAGAATTCTACCAGCTTGATATGGAAATGTGCTTTGCAACACAGGAAGATGTTTTCGCAGTAATCGAAGATGTACTTCCCCCTATCTTTGCAAAATACGGCGTTTACAAATCAGCTTCAAAGGCTCCGTTTGTTCGTATCCCTTACCTTGAGGCAATGGACAAGTACGGCTCAGATAAGCCCGACCTTAGAATCGACCTCGTTCTTCAGGACGCTACAGCAGTTATGGAAGACTGTGGCTTCGAACCCTTTAAGGGCAAAAAGATCAAGGCTATCGTTGTAGACAAGCTTACAGCAACACGTAAGCAGATTGATCAGATGATTGCTGACGTAGAAGTTACTACAGCTCAGAAGACATACTGGTTCCGCGTTGATGAGAACGGCGAGTTCGTTGGCGGCATCTCCAAGTTCCTTGTAGAAAGAAAGCAGGCCGTTATTGATGCTCTCGGACTTAAGAACGGAGACTTCGTAGGTATCGCAGCAGGCGACCTCCTTACAGCTCAGAAGACAGCAGGTGCATTCAGAAAAGTTCTCGGTGCAGCAGCTGAAGGCCATATGAAGAAAGACGTTTACGAATTCTGCTGGATTGTTGATTTTCCTATGTACGAAATCGGCGAAGAATCCGGAGAACTCGAGTTCTGCCACAACCCCTTCTCAATGCCCCAGGGCGGCATGGACGCACTTAAGAACCAGGAACCTTTAAGCATCCTTGCATACCAGTATGACCTTGTATGTAACGGTGTTGAACTTTCCTCAGGTGCTATCAGAAACCACAACCCTGAAATCATGATTGAGGCATTCAAACTTGTTGGCCTTGGTGAAGAGGACGTTAAAGCAAAGTTCCCCGCAATGTACAACGCATTCTGCTACGGTGCACCGCCTCACGGAGGAATCGCACCCGGCGTTGACCGTATGATCATGCTCATCTGCGGCGAGGAATCCATCCGTGAGATTATTCCTTTCCCTATGAACAAGACAGCACAGGACATTATGATGGGTGCTCCCGCAGAAGTAACCCAGAAGCAGCTTGACGAAGCACACATTGCTATCAAGATGCCTGAAGAAAAATAATAAAACGAATCAGGACCTCGGTGTTAGAAATAATGCCGAGGGCTTTTTTTGACTCTTGTTACCGTAAAAGCTGAAACTGAAGTAGATGCAATTGCGAGGAAATTGCACGAATAGTTTGTATATTCAGAGAAACTTTATACAATTGTTCTGATTTCTTTGTTGAATCATCTTCAATATGTGATAATATCTTCTTTGGTATTTATTTAACATAAGAGGAGAAGGCTTATGGCAGGGAAATTGGTTTTTACAAAAGAGAATTGTGTTGGTTGTAACAGATGTATAGGCGTGTGCCCGTGCCCGGGTGCAAATGTTGCCGTAAAAGACGAGTATGGGAAAAACACAATCAGTGTTGACCCGGACAGATGCGTCGCCTGCGGTGCCTGCTTTGATGTGTGCGAACATAACGCAAGAGCGTATGAGGATGATACAGAACGCTTTTTTGAGGATTTAAAGAAGGGAAAGAAGATTTCCATTCTTATTGCACCGGCCTTCAAGGCAGACTATGAAAAGGAATATGAAAAATATCTTGGACAGCTTAAGGCTCTTGGAGTGAACCGAATTATCAGCATTTCTTTTGGTGCGGATATTACAACTTGGGCCTATATTAAGTACATTACAGAAAACAAGTTTTATGGCGGCATTTCGCAGCCTTGCCCTGCAGTAGTGGGCTACATCGAAAAATATATACCTGAATTACTTCCCAAGCTTATGCCTGTTCATTCACCTATGATGTGCGGTGCAATATATGCGAAAAAGTACATGGGACTTAATGACAGCCTGGCATTTATCAGCCCCTGCATAGCAAAGAAGAATGAGATCGACGATCCAAACTGTGGCGGATATATCAGCTATAACGTAACCTTCAACCATCTGGTTGATTATTTGAAGAAACATCCTTGCGACTATAAAAAGGTCACAGATGAAATTGAGTATGGTCTTGGTTCAATATATCCTATGCCCGGTGGCCTTAAGGAGAATGTATACTGGCTTCTTGGAGAAGATGTGTTTATTCGTCAGATGGAAGGCGAAAAGCACATGTATCACTACCTTCAGAAGAACAAGGAACTCATAAGCCATAGCAGAACACCATATCTCTTTGTTGATGCATTGAACTGCTCCGGAGGCTGCCTGTACGGTACAGGTATCGAGGAACGCAATGCGGACAACGAGGAAATCTACATGGCCATCCAGAGAATAAAGGCGGCAAACAAGAATGACGATAAGAAGAGCAAGATGGTTGCATGGAGCAGAAAACTCACTCCTGAAAAGCGACTTCAGGCCCTTAATGAGCAGTTCAAGGACCTTGATCTTAAGGACTTCATAAGACATTATACAGATAGGAGCGTGGCTTGCCGAAATCATGTTCCTACACCTGAACAGGAGCAGCAGATATTTATGAGCATGCTTAAGGATACTCCCGAAAAGCAGGCTATTAACTGTGGTGGCTGCGGATATGACACATGCAAGGACATGGTATGTGCGATTTATAATGGCTATAATCACACAAGTAACTGCGTATGGTTTGCAAGAGATAAGGCTATAAAGGGTGCTGAAGAAAATGAGGCACTTCTTGAAGAAATTAGAGAGGCGAGAGAAACGTCCGAAGCATTTAAGAACAGTGCAATCAATGCAATTAACGATCAGTTTGATGAGCTGGATGTTGCCATAAAATCCATCGAGCAGGGAAGTGACAGCAATGCTGAGAACACCATGGCGATTTCAAATGCCATGATCGAAATCAACCAATTCTCCGATGAACTTAAAGAAGCATTGGACATGATTGTAAAATGTATTGCGAACCTTTCAATGAACAATGACGACGTTATTAAGATTGCAAGCAAGACAAACCTTCTTGCACTTAACGCATCCATAGAGGCAGCACGTGCAGGTGATGCGGGACGCGGATTCGCAGTGGTTGCGGAAGAAATAAAGACTCTTGCAGAGGGCTCCAAGCGTACTGCGGACGATTCCAACGGTAACAATACCGAAATGCATAAGCTTGTACAGAGCCTGCTGGACAGAGCTGATATTCTTGCAAGAACAATTGAGGAAGTAAACGAAAAAACTCAGAGCCTTGCCGCATCTGCCGAGGAATCAACAGCAGCCATCGGCGTTGTGGACCTTACAATTGAAGGCGTAAGAGAAAAGCTTAAAGAAATGCTCGAAAAATAATTATAAAGATTCACGGAAAGCAGTACATAACGTGCTGCTTTGGGAGCGAACTGTTACGCAGAATGCGTTATAATACCAATAGGGGCCGAGAGTGAAAAATACATTTTCAAACTCTCGGCCCCTATTGGCGTTATAATTGCGAAGTGGTTTTGAACAGCAAACCGGGGAGGCAGTTTGTCCTTATTGTAATTTAGTAGCAAGTACGCTACAATATGGTAATTAAAAATCATCAAAAGGTGAACTATGTTATTTCATAAAGAAGAAAAAACAGAAGAATATGCACCCTGGAAAAGGCACCCGAACCCGCAGGAAAGAAGAGCAAGCTGGATTTCTCTCAATGGGGAATGGAGCCTGAATGGACAGAAAATCAACATCCCGTTTTGCCCGGAGTCAAAGCTTTCCGGCTATTCGGGAGAGATAACCGACAAAAAGGGGAGAATGTCATATAAAACAACCTTTACTGTGGACAAAAGCATGGCAAAATGGAGGGAATCAAGGTTTTTCCTTCACTTTGACGGAGTAGACCAAAGATTCACCGCAGTGCTGAACGGAGTACCCGTCGGTTTCCACGAGGATGGTTATACAAAGGCTGTTTTTGATGTTACAGAGTCAATAAACAAGGGCCTGAACACCCTTAAGGTTATGGCTGTGGACCGCCTTGACAAAACACTTCCCTATGGCAAGCAACGAAAAAACAACGGCGGAATGTGGTACACAACCTGCAGCGGTATATGGAAAACAGTGTGGCTGGAATGCGTTCCGGAAAGACATATAAGCGGATTAAAGCTCAGCACAACACTGGATACGCTGCACATCAGAATGAATTATGATGATTTCCCCGAGGAAAGCCTGAAAATCAGAATATCATCACCTACAATAAAAACAGAAGGCGAAACAGATGCAAAAGAAGACTTTGCGACTATAGTAACCAAAGTAAACCAGGACATTATTGATAAAGGACTGACGATAAAGCTTTCAGAGCTGAAGACCAACAGAGGAAAAGAACTTCCCATAAAGAACTGGAGCTGCGAGGAGCCCTGGCTGTATGACATTACCATTGAAGCAGGAGAGGACAAACTGGAAAGCTACTTTGGCCTCCGCACCGTATCAATCAAATCGGTCAATGGCATAAACCGAGTAATGCTGAATGATAAACCGGTATTTCTTCATGGTGTTCTGGACCAAGGCTACTTTATGGACGGCCTCTATCTTCCAAAGGAAGAGGAAGAATATGAGAGGGACATCTTACGCATGAAAGAACTGGGCTTTAATATGCTTCGAAAGCACATTAAAACCGAGTCGGACTGGTACTACTACTATTGCGACATTCACGGAATTATGATTGTCCAGGATATGGTCAATTCAGGTGTCTACAGATACCTGCGAGATACGATACTTCCTACCATCGGCTTTAAGATTGACAACGCCAAGCTACGCACAGTCAGCAGCAAAAGACGCCACAATTTTCTGAATCACATAAAAAACGTTACTGACATGCTCTACAACCACCCATCAATAGTTGCTTATACAATATTCAACGAAGGCTGGGGCCAGCATACAAGCGATCACTATTATGCATACCTGAAAGAGCTGGACGGCTCAAGGCTGATTGATACCACCTCCGGCTGGTTTGCAGGAATGAAAAGTGATTTTGACAGCAGGCACATATACTTCAGACTGCGAAAGATTCAGCCCGACAAAAAACACCCGGAACAACCAATCTTCGTGTCCGAGTGTGGTGGATATTCATATGGAATCAAAGAACATATGTACAATCCCGATAAGAGCTACGGTTACGGAGCCTGCAACTCAGTACAGCAGCTCTCTGCAAGGATTATGAAACTCTATGACGAGATGATTATTCCCGGCATCAAAAACGGCGTCTGCGGATGCGTTTACACACAGGTGTCGGACATAGAAGACGAAATAAACGGAATGTACACATATGACAGAGAACTGTGCAAGGTGGACAAAGACGTACTGAATACAATCAGACAAAAAATTAATGACGCCTTCGACAAAGTATAACTATTTCATCATGTTTACGATGCCCGATATTGACTGAGCACGCTCAAGCAAAGCCTTACGATTGGACTTCAAATACTCAGCCAGAGCCTTTCGCTCTTCAGGAGAGAAACCATTGGCAGAAGTTATGGTACAATCCGGCAAAGTGCCTTCCGCAAAATCATTTCCACGATCAAAGCGAACACGCACAAAGGGCTTTCCGTCTTTTGTAAGAACAGAAGAGTAAGTAAGCTTCATTTCTTCATTGGGATTCATAAGGCACCTCGTTTCAAATAAACTGATTAGTATATCGGGAGCAGGGACGAATATCTTAAGACAGAGTCTTATTAAACAAATTAATAATAAAGGAGCAAATATGAACATTGTATTTCTGGAAACGGACACATTAGGAGATGACGTTAATTTAGCACAGTTTTCCAAGCTCGGCAACGTGACAACCTACCCCCTTACATTAGCGGAGGAAATACACGACCGCCTTCTGGACTGTGATGTGGTGGTAATAAACAAGCTGCCCATGAACGAAAAGACAATCGGCGGACTGGAAAAACTTAAGCTTATCTGCCTTACAGCCACAGGAACAAACAACATTGATTTCAACTATACCAACAAAATGGGAATCGATGTTCGCAACGTGCGCAGCTATTCCACAGAATCAGTTGTACAGCACACCTTTGCATGCTTCTTTTACCTTTACGAAAAGCTCAACTACTTTGACGAATATGTCAAGTCCGAGCCCTATGCAGATGCTCCCTTCTTCTGCCACATAGCAGAGAAATTCCATGAGATGCAGGGAAAACGTTGGGGCGTAATCGGCCTTGGAGAAATCGGAAAGAGAGTAAGCGATGTGGCAAAGGCCTTCGGCTGCGAAACAGTGTACTACTCAACAAGCGGCAAGCATGACGAGCCCGGATACAATCGAGTAAGCCTTGATGAACTGCTTACCACCTCTGACATAATATCTATTCATGCTCCTCTGAATGATGATACACTTAATCTTATTAACAAAGAAACACTTAAAAAATGCAAGAAGAGTGCATATTTAATCAATATGGGACGTGGTCCAATCGTTAACCAGGAAGACATGTATGAAGCACTGGTGAATGACGTTATCGCAGGCGCTGCGTTGGATGTTCTTACTGTTGAGCCTATGGCAAAGGATAATCCCCTTATTAAGATAAAGGACTCCAAAAAATTGCTTATTACACCTCACATTGCATGGGCTACAGTGGAGGCTCGTCAACGCTGTGTAGATGCAGTTTTTGAGAATATCAGAACATCCGCAGTGCGGTAAGCAGTTTTTTACTGCCCTCACACTTTAGCGTGAGGGAAACTGCGACAGCAGTCTCGATCTCTTTTTATGAAATGTTAATTTTATAACGCAGAAAAAGTTTGACATTGTATCTGAATAATGCTACTATCAACCTTGTGGACATAAGAGTTCCACGGAGATTTATATTTTTTGGAGGATTTCAAAAATGCATAAGGGTACAGTAAAGTGGTTCAACAACCAAAAGGGTTACGGCTTCATTTCTGATGAAGAAGGTAAGGACGTATTCGTTCATTACTCAGGTCTCAACATGGAAGGCTTCAAGTCTCTTGAAGAGGGCCAGGCAGTTGAGTTCGAAATCACAGAAGGCGCTAAGGGACCTCAGGCTACAAACGTAACAAAGTGCTAATCAAAAGTTATTCAATGTACCTTTTTCATATATAAAGCAATTTATAAAAAGAAATAGATATTATTGTAATACCAATGAGAAGTAAGAAAGAGTCCGGAACTTAAGTTTCGGACTCTTTTTCTCGGTAAATCTTATTAAACCATAAGACGGTAGATTGCTTCCGCAATCCTGCTCTCGGTCTTTTCCAAAAGCAAAAAATGTCGGTGAATAGAAGTTAAAGTTTTCCATAGTATCCTCCTTGGGTGATATATGATGATTTTCAAATGTCAGTCAAAATACAATTGAAAAACATGAATGTGGCAAAGGGAAACTTTAGGGTTTCATTTTATTTTGTGGTGTGCTATACTCTTACGAGAAATTTAATATCGATATACGGTCGAGGAGGCAAAATCATGTCAAAAACTTACATCATGGATCATCCGCTTATCCAGCACAAAATCGGCATTATGCGTATGAAGGAAACTTCCACAAAAGAGTTCAGAGCTCTTGTTTCGGAAGTGGCAATGCTTATCTACTATGAAGCATCCAGAAATCTTCCACTTGCTGATAAGGAGATTGAGACACCCCTTGTTAAGACAACTGTTAAGGAAATCGAAGGCAAGAAGCTTTGCGTAGTTCCTATTCTTCGTGCAGGTATGCAGATGGCAGAAGGCGTACTTCAGCTTACACCCAACGCAAAGGTTGGCCACATTGGTCTTTACAGAGACGAAGAGACACTTGAGCCTCATGAGTATTTCTGCAAGCTCCCTCAGGACATTACAGAAAGAGAAGTATTCGTTGTTGACCCTATGCTTGCTACAGGCGGATCGGCAATCGCTGCCATTGAACTCTTAAAGAGACGTGGAATCAATAAGATTCGTTTCCTTTGCCTCATTGCTGCACCCGAAGGTGTTGAGAAGCTCCAGGCAGCTCATCCTGACGTAAACATTTTCATCGGAGCCCTTGATGAAAAGCTTAACGAGAACGGATACATTCTTCCCGGTCTCGGAGATGCAGGCGACAGAATTTACGGCACAAAATAGTATATCAATAATAATTAAAGTGCACAGTTTCGGCTGTGCACTTTTTGCATAATAAAAAGCCCCGCATCGAGTGCGAGGCTTGCTTTGCTTTTTATTCAACTGAGAACTTGTAAATTGTAACTGTATCGTACTCTTCACCGGCCTTCAGAACGGAAGACTTGAAGAAAGGCTTCTCGTTGCAGGAGTCAGGATAGTACTGAGTTTCAAGACAGAAGCCTTCACGCTTCTTGTATACATAGCCACCCTTGCCGGCAACCTTACCATCGATGAAGTTACCAACATAAAGCTGCATTCCGGGAAGGTCTGTGAATACTTCGAGCTTACGGCCGGACTTCTTGTCATATGCGGAACAAACCAGTTCGCAATCTTCGCCGGAATTATTTAAGCAGTAGTTGTGATCATAGCCGCCTGCCTGCTTTAAGGGCTCGTAATCAGCTTCGATTCTGTCACCGATAACTGTAGGTGTACGGAAATCCATAGGAGTGCCTTCTACGGGACGAATCTCGCCTGTAGGGATAAGCTTGTCATTGGTAGGAGTGAAGTTGTCAGCGTCAATCCACATTACTGTGTCAAGGATGGAGCCGGAAGCTTGGCCGGACAGATTGAAGAATGTGTGGTTTGTAAGGTTAACAACTGTATCCTTATCGGAAACGCCGTGATACTCGATTACAAGCTCGTTCTCCTCTGAAAGAGCGTAGGATACTTCAACGTCAAGATTTCCGGGGAAACCCTGCTCCATATCGGGGCTGAGACGGGAGAATACAACTGCGATTTCATCTTCCTCTTCAAAAACTTCTGCTTCGTACATGAAGTTGTTGTAGCCCTTAAAACCACCGTGAAGGTTATTTCCGTTGTCATTGTTGTCAAGAGTATATTCAACACCGTTAATAGTGAACTTGCAGTCACCGATACGGTTACCGTTTCTTCCGATGAAAGCTCCGTAGTATGTGCCGTTTTCGTCGTAACCCTTTACATCATCGTAACCGAGAGTGATGTCTTCCACTTTACCGTTCTTGTCGGGAGTGCAGATGCCTACGATTGTTGCACCGTAGTTTGTAAGAGTGACCTTCATGCCCTTACTGTTTTCAATTGTGTAAAGGATGGCTTCGTCACCGTTCTTTGTCTTACCAAAACTGGATTGTGTGATTTTCATATTTTCCTCCTTATGGGCATGAACTGCCTAAATTCGATTGTACATCATTTTTTGAAAAAATCTACTTATTTTTTATCAAGAAAAGCACTTATATCTACGAAATATGCGTTGCTTCCTCCGAATTCGTCGGGGCGGTTGAAATATATACGTTTTCCGTCCTTGGAGAAGGAGGGATTTGCATGAACTTTTCTGACCCAGACAGTATCCTCATTCTGAGGAATGGGGATTGTAAGAATCGGTTCTTTGCTTCCCTTTTTGTAAAGATAAATGTCTGTAGCATAGCCGGGATAGCATCTGTCTCCTGTGAAGTATTCACGGTCCGGGCTTCCGTCCATATGGTTAGCCACACCGCCAAGCACCTCCAGTTCCTGGCCGTCCTTTGTGAAACGGGCGAGATAGCTTGTTTCGCATTCGATAATATTTGTTTCATGGCCGTCAACGGTTTCGTAATGATTAAACTGCCTTGTGGCCATGTAGGTGTCATCATCGTACCACAACTGATGAACGGGCTTGTCGGGAATGATGTGGTATTTTCCTGTTAAAAGGTCCTTACATCCAAGAGCACCGAAAACGGGACATTCAGGCACACCGAGACGCATCATTACGCTTGTTCCGGAAGGATTAAGCTGAACGTGGCTTACGGCACCTACATTGGGAAGAGCAGTATATCCCGCATCGCTTACCATCTGCTTAATTTCATCCTCGGTCATTACCAAAGTAATCTTTCCTGTGTATACATCCAGAATGTAGATTCCGCAGGTGTCAATTTCAGGATGTTCCGGGTTTTTACCCATGAACTTAGCATCTACGGAGAAGGGATACTTGCCGCTTTCAGCACAATGGCTTTCTTTGGCACGAATCTTGTACTTTATTTCCAAAGTATCCACATCCATTATGATAAATGTTCCGATACCTTCAGAACCGTCTCTGAAAACAACAAGGCTGTTGTCGATAAAGGTAGCGGAAGGCCCGTTATGATTGCCGCACTTAATGGTGCAAAGCTCTCTGTGGTCAGTCAAATCAGTGTTGCAAAGAATCATTTTTGTTTCCTGATCAAGAAGATTATCCTTGATGGCATAAATCATTCTTTTTCCGTCCGGACTTTCGGGACAACCACCGTTCATGCCCAAAAGAGAGCAACCTTCAAAAGGTGATATTTTAACAATTTCCATATTTTTGTTCTCCATATCTAAAAATTATGTAAAGTATAGCATATTGTGGCAATAAAGCAAGGGTACGAGCCCCCGCAAATATTGACTTTGACTGTGATAATTGTTATATTCGTATAGTCGGATTTTTTCGTGATATAGGAAGGTGTTAACTATGACTATAAGTGAAAATATATTCAGACTGCTTAAAGAAAGAGGCATAAAACAAAAGGAGTTTTCGGCACTTACCGGGATTTCGGAAAGTACCGTGTGCGACTGGAAACGTAAGGCCACTAACCCGTCTTCGGATAAGATTATGATTATCTGCGAGGTGCTGGGAGTAAGTCCCTACGAACTGCTTTCAACTTGCGAATCCCCAAAGTTCGTGCAGACCGATACGATTACGGTGGATAAGCAGTCAGAGGAATACAAAGTTATATGCATTATGAGAGGGTGTGACTTGGCGGCCCGAAACAAGATTATCGGATACGCTGAGGCACAGGCTGAGTTGATTGGTAAAGGAGGAAACAACTAATGGACGATTTGGAAAAACAGTTAAGATATGGTGATAATGAACCTGAACAGATGAATAATAATCAAGGGAGTGAATCACCCCTGGCGGCAGCAGTAAGATTTATATTTTCCGGCGGTTCGGTTTTGGCAATGATTATCCTTCTTGGAGTAAGAATAGTTGCATCGATGTCCAGTGCCATTATTGGCAGAAGTACGATGTATTATAACCTTGGAGAATACTTTGAAGAAATTCTTGGTTCAGAGGCAGCCGCAGAATACTATGACATGCTTAATGAGGCTGATATGCTTGGAAGAACCGGAAACCTTATGGCACTTTTAGGAGCCTTTATCGGTGCGATTCCTATGCTTCTGACACTTCTCGGCTTTATTCTTATTTACGTAAATGCAAAATCAGAAGCACCCAAAATGAGCACCTCAGGACTTAAAATTCTTAAAGTCATGAATATGATCGGATTTGTGGGCTACATTATTGCCGCAGCATTCTGCATATTGATTCCCATTATCGGGGCAATGGCAGGGGCGCTTGTAAGTTCTTCCGCTTCGGGAATTGTTGGGGCAGTTATGATTGTGCTTGTTATGGTGGGACTTTTTGCCGCAGCATTTATGCTCTTGTTCATCTTCAGAAACTGGGGCTTCCATAGCAGCATTAAATGCCTGGAGACAGTACTCATTGAGAACAGAATCAGAGGAAAAATCTCAAACTTTGCTGCCTGGTTTACTATTATTCTCGGAGGCTTCGGTGCATTAGGTATTTTCTCATACCTGATTATCGGAAACTGGGCCGGATGCCTTTTGATAATCGGTGAATCCGGATATATGATTTTACTTGGTATCAACATGCTTAAACTTTCAGGAATTATAAATCAGTCTTCTAATCAGTAAGGAGAATTCAAATGAGAAAACTCTTAAAATGGTTTAATGAAGGAGCGTCACTAAAAACAAAAATTCTCATTGTGGAAGCAGTTTTCCTTTTAGTAGGCTATGGCTTTCTGGGAACTTACGCATTCAGCCTCAGTAAGAAGGTGGCTGAGTATGCTATGACCTGCAGCCCGGAGGAACTTGAGCACATTTCCGAGTATTTTACTCCTGCATATGTTTCCTGCTATGTTATTGCGGTGGTATTGTTTGCTTTGACAATGGCTCTGGCCTTCAGCCTTACAGGAGGACTTTCCGGCAGAATCAAGCTTCTTACAAGACAGGCAGAAGCAGTGGCAAATGATGACCTTGCAGGAATTCCCAAAACTGATGCTACAGACGAAATCGGTATCGTAACAAACATGATCAGTGAGATGACCGAGAGACTGAAGAACAAGATTAACGAGGCTATTGAAGCAAATTCGGCAAAGACAGACTTCCTCTCAAGAATGTCTCATGATATAAGAACTCCTATGAACGCCATCAGAGGCATGGTTGAAATTATTAAGAAAAATCCTGATGACAAGGCAAGAATAGATGACTGTATTACCAAAATCGACGTCAGCACAAGCCATCTTCTGGTGTTGATTGATGAAATACTGGATATGTCCAAGCTGGAAAACGGTGAATTCGAACTGACAAAGGACGCTTTCAACATGGAAGACGTTGTCAGAGACTGCTATACTTTGGCTTCCGGCCAGGCTGCGGAGCGTGACATTACCATCAACCTCAGCATGGATCCGCTCAGTAATGCAAACATAATCGGCTGTGAACTTTATACAAGACGTGTAATAACAAATATCTTAAATAACGCCATCAAGTTCAATAAGGAACAGGGCCAGGTAACTATGGAGGTTTACGAGAAGCAGGTAGAAAGCCAGTATGTTACCTTTGAATTCATTGTAACAGATACAGGCGTGGGCATCAGCAAAGACCTTATTACAAAAGTATTTGACCCCTTTGTACAGGCTGATAACGGGGCACGCTCACACTATACAGGAACCGGCCTCGGCCTTTCCGTAGTAAAGAAGATTCTTGAAATGATGGGAGGCAAAATCAACATCGAAAGTGAAGTTGGTGTTGGTTCAGTTGTTACTTTCTCAATGAACTTCCTTATCGACCCGGAAAAGAAGGGTGATGATGAACTGAGAATAGGCTCCATTCATGAAGGCATTGAAGGTGCCAGAATGCTCCTTGTTGAGGATAACGAACTCAACATGGAAATCGCCAAGTATATTCTGGAAAACTGGGGCGTTGTGGTAGATACTGCGGAGAACGGAAAAATTGCCCTTGATAAATTCGGTGATTCCGCTCCCTTTACATATGATCTGGTTCTTATGGACATCCGTATGCCTGAGATGGACGGTATCGAAGCAACGAAGGCCATCAGAAATCTTACAAGACTCGACGCAAGACTTGTTCCCATTGTGGCACTTTCTGCAAATACCTATGTGGAAGACATTAAGGCAGTTAAGGATGCAGGAATGAACGACCATCTTGCAAAGCCTATTGACGTAGACAGACTTTACGAAGTAATAACAAAACAGAAAAAGTTATATGATTCAAAGAGAATCGGACATCCTGACTCTCAGCTGTTTACAGGGGATTATCTGAAATAAATGAATAAGCTTAGTACTATAACCGAAATGCTGACATTATCCGCACGAATGCAGGATGAACTGGAACAGTGCGGACAGTTTCTTGGTGTATGCTTTCCGGAGGAAGAGGATGAAAAGGCAGTTTATGATTCCTTTCTGGCAGATTTCGGTATCAGTGAAAAACTGAATAAAAATGATTCAAAAAAGGCTTTGAGTGACTTTAAGGCCTACAGTATAAGAAAGGCGGGGGAAATCGATTCTTCCCGCCTTCCTCTTTCGAAAGACAGCAGGAGACTGCCGCTATTTTCGAAGGTCTATATCGAAGAAGACGTTGAACTCACAGAACTTCCGGAACGCTTACAGGATGCGGTTTCATCAGCGGCTGAGAAGGAGACAATCCACCACTATAAGGATATTTTTAACGCCAAAGGTAATGATTTTCTGGAGCAGAAATATTCGGGCGGAGTCATTCTTGCCAAGAA
>JAKSRZ010000069.1 GCA_024403375.1 Lachnospiraceae bacterium | reverse complement strand
ATATCCATCGAAGCCCCAATCAGCATCACCTTCACAGTAGAACTGACCTGTTGTACCGTTCTGTACACCAACGCTCTTCTTTGCGTCAACTGTCTTAAGAACTGCTTCTACGTCTTCTGCAGTCTTGCAGTTGTCGAATCTTGTATCATCTGCCTTAACAATTACACGCTGAGCTGCATTGTAGTAAGACTGTGAGAAGTTAACGTACTCTTTTCTCTCTTCCTTAACTGTAAGACCTGCCATTGCAATGTCACACTTGTGCTGGCCAACGGAAAGACATACAGCGTCAAAGTCCATGTTGGCTACTACAAGCTCAAGTCCAAGATAATCAGCAAGAGCTGCTGCAATTTCCATATCGATACCTGCATAGTTTTCACCGATCATATACTCGAAGGGCTCAAATGCTGCATTTGTAGCTACTACAAGCTGATCCTTGCTTGTATCAAGTTCAGCAGACTTAACAGCCTTGGGTGTTCCGTCGCCAAAGTAATTGTTACAGATGCTCTCAAAAGTGCCGTCCTGCATAATCTTTGTGATGAACTTATTTGTCTTTGTAAGAAGGTCGGGCTGATCCTTATCAACGCCGTATGCATACTCTTCTTCAGTAAGATTGATTTCAACAACCTTTACGCCCTTTGAGGACTTACCACAGCCTGCAAAGCACATAACAAGCATTAAGCCTGCAAGTAAAAAACATAAAAACTTTTTCATAACCTTTTTTCTCCTTTTCGTAATAAATAATGCCTTAACTTTTTGCATAAGTATACACTCTTATTGCATAAAGTCAAGGCATTTATTCATATTTTTTCTGTTTTATGCCATATAATGACTAAAATTCACGTATTACTTCTTAAAACCGTCCTTAAGAGCTACGGAGCGGTTGAATACGAGCTTGCCGTCGGCAGAATCCTTGTAGTCAAGAGCAAAGTATCCGAGACGGAGGAACTGGAAGGAAGGCTCATTTTCTCCTGCCTTTGAAGGCTTCACATCAGCAAGACTTCTTTCACCCTTACATCCTGTAAGAACTTCAAGTGAATTAGGGTTCAGGCATGTTGTATAGTCTTCTGCTGCATCCGGTTCAGGATCGGCAAAAAGGTTATCATAAACTCTTGCCTCGAAATCTACAGCATCACCTGCATTTACCCAGTGAAGAGTTGCACCCTTTACCTTACGTCCGTCTGCAGGATCTCCGCCGCGGCTTTCAGGATCATATGTTGCATAAATTTCCACAACGTTTCCGTTTTCGTCCTTCTTGCAGCCTGTGCATGTTACAAGATAAGCACCCTTTAAACGGCACTCAGGTCCGTCAGGGAAAAGTCTCTTGTACTTGGGAATAGGCTCCTCCATAAAGTCCTCGGACTCAACATAAAGCTCACGTGAGAATGTAATCTTTCTTGTGCCACCGTTCTCGTCGTTGGGATTGTTCTCAACTTCCAGCTCTTCAACCTGTCCTTCAGGATAGTTTGTAATAACAAGCTTAACAGGACGAAGCACTGCCATCTTACGGGGAGCGTTCATGTTAAGGTCATCACGGAGACAGCTTTCAAGGAATGCATACTCTACAGTACTGGAAACCTTGGAAACACCGATCTTTGAACAGAAATCTCTGATGGACTGAGATGTGTAGCCACGGCGTCTGAGACCGCAAAGTGTTGGCATACGAGGATCGTCCCAACCTGCAACAAAGTGCTCCTCAACAAGTCTGCGGAGTTTTCTCTTTGACATAACAGTATAGTTTATGCCAAGGCGGGCAAACTCAATCTGACGAGGCTTTGAAGGAACTGACACATTATTCACAACCCAGTCATAAAGAGGTCTGTGGTCCTCATACTCGAGAGAGCAGAGAGAGTGTGTGATTCCTTCAAGGGCATCCTGGATGGGATGAGCAAAGTCGTACATAGGGAAGATGCACCACTTATTTCCCTGTCTGTGATGGTGAATGTATCTGATACGGTAAATAACCGGGTCACGCATGTTGAAGTTGCCTGAAGCAAGATCGATTTTAGCACGAAGTGTGTATTTACCTTCTTCGAATTCGCCGTTTTTCATACGCTCAAAGAGATCAAGGTTTTCCTCAATAGGACGATCTCTGTAGGGTGATGTGGCAGGTGTCTGAGTATCTCCGCGGAACTTGGAAAATTCTTCGGGAGTAAGCTCGCACACATATGCCAGCCCCTTCTTAATGAGCTCAACAGCATATTCATAGTCCTTTTCAAAATAATCAGAGCCATAGTAGAAACGATCGCCCCAGTCAAAGCCAAGCCAGTGGATATCCTGCTGGATAGCTTCAACGAATTCAGTATCTTCCTTTGCAGGGTTTGTATCATCCATACGAAGGTTTGTGATACCGCCGAACTTTTCGGCAGTACCGAAATCTATGCCGAGAGCCTTGCAATGTCCGATATGAAGGTAGCCGTTAGGCTCGGGTGGGAAACGTGTATGAACTCGCTGTCCTGCGAACCTTCCGTTGTCGGCGATGTCTTCCTCGACAAACTGCTCAATGAAATTTTTGCTTACTACTTCTTCATTAGCCATATAAAGTACTTCCTTTAAAATATTTTCAAGACATTCTACCATATTGAATATAAAAAATCCACACAAAAACGTAGGATTCTTCTACATCTTCAGGTACTATTTGTAATCAATTTTGCCGTCTTCGGATGCAACATATTTCTCCCACTCATCATCTGAATAGTTAAAGGAAATATATTTGATTCCGCCTCTTCCGACGCCGTATATGTAATTTTCTGCACCGTACTCGATTTGTTTACCCTTAAGTTCTGCGGTTGCATCATTCATCATAGGAATAAGCATGTAGGTACCGAGAATTGCACCTTCAAGCGCTGCAAGAACTTCCAGCCTTTCGCTTACAAGTTCCGAGTATTCGTCGGCAAAGAAAGTGGAAGCGGTGCCGTCCGCGGCTTTGATTATTATTTCTTCGCCTCCGGTGATTGCTTCGGCCCAGTCAAGTACCGATGCTGTGTAATCCACTCCGTTAAGGTTAACTGTCAGCATCTCGTCTGCAGTATTCCAGCTTCTGTTGTATCTGTGTTGTTCTGTTGTATATGCTCTCATAAGACCGTAGGGATTAAGTGCAAAGCCCGGCCAGCCCACGCCGAAAAGCATATCGACACGATTATCTCTGAGGGCATCACTGAATTCTCTTCCCAGAGTATCATCCTTTGTAAATCGCAGTCTTCCTTCAAGCTTTGTGCCTTTGACGGCTTCCGTGTAGCATTCTGTCAGGAATTCATAGCCGTTTGTATAGAAATCTGTCATGCCGTCGGGAAGGCCTATCATGATTTCAACCACATCGGTATCTGTCATAAGCCCGTCAGCAACTGCTTTGTCATATGCTCTGTCAAAGTAGTATTTTGCCATGGCCGGATTGTAGCCTGTATCGTTTCTGATTGCGTCATCATAATCGGCATATCGTTTACCGGGACCGATTTCGTCCTCCACTCCCAGTATCTTAACCATAACCTTCTTGGCGGATTCGTTTGAACGATAGACTTCTCCGCTTTCAGGGTTGGAAATAATCAGATCGGAAAACAGCGTAAGTGCGGGGTTATTTGTGGATGATACAGCCAGAACAAATGCCTTACGGTCAAGAGCAAAGCTTAAGCCTCGTCTGAAGTCTTCTATGGACAGTATCGTTTTATTTATGTTATCTCCTGCCTCTTCCTGTCGCATTTTCAACGCTTCCTCATCGGGATTCATGGCAATGAAAAATGTTGAGGGACTTACTGTGTAATATGTATATTTGCTTGATTGGTAATCTACCATGTCATATGGAGCAAGCTGGTATTCATCAAGTTTACCTTCCAGGAAAAGGTCTCTTTCTGCTAAGGAGTCTGTAACGTAGTCGTATTGGATTCTTGTTGCCTGATAGGGATAGTCCTTAATGGCATGACTCATTTCATTTTTTTCAAGGACATACTGTCTACCGTTTTCGAAGGAAACAAGTTTATACGGACCATAGGAAATCGTAGTTTCCGCAGAGGTACAGTAAGTGTTACCCTCGCAGCTTTTGTACAGTTCCGTATTTATAAGCCAGCTGCTTGTAAGACTGTTAAGAAGATCAAATCCTGAAACCGGTCTTTCAGAAACAAGAATCAGTTCAGTATCGGAAGGAGCAAATACGCCGACCTCGGAAAATTCCACAGCCTTTCGCACTGAGCCGCAGACCACCATTTCCTGTGCCTCAAGGTAGGCAAAGTCTCCCACTACCAACGCATATTGTTCAACGCCTTCATAATCATGAAGGTCTGCAATACAGTTGCATAAGCTCATGTAGAGTTCAGGAGTGAGTTTTACATATCCGTCTTCATCAGCCGCTGCCACAAGTGCCGCATAATCTTCAGCAGAATAATTTATGTATCCGGCGGCTGCATATTCCGCAATGCCGTTTGTTCCCCAGTTTCCACCGTCATATATATTAACAGCCAGTTCTCCCTTAGGGCATGTATACTGGCCGTCCGGATTGATTTCAAAATCACTTATGGCAATGTATTCGTCGTCACCGTAAGCTTCAGATACCAGTTCATTATATGCATACTTACCTTGGTAAAGGTAGTTTTTCGCATTTACAATGGTTAAAGGTCCTGAACAAAGTGTTTCTACGTGATGGTTCTGTGCCTCGGGGTCCAAAAGAAGTTTTGCCGATTCCACAAAATCCGCTGCCACAATCTTTGTTCCGTCCTCCCACATAAGGTCATTGCGTAACGTGATTTTAACGGCCCTGTCAGTATCTTTTTCGGAAATATCAAATTGTCCCACGTACTGAGACGTTACATCCTCCGGATACCCGACAGCCATATCGGGCACAAGCTTATATCCGTCCTTTGCTTCATTGAAGTCAAACTGATAAAAGCCTGCGGTAATATAGCTGATCACGTTACTGTAGTCTGCGTCTGCAGAATAATTAAACACACTCCAATTTGTGGGGAATTCAGAAAGAGCGTAGTTCATTGTATACTCTTTATCCTCCTCCGGTACAGGAGTTGCCACCACATCATTTACTACAGGTTGTGTAACTTCAGGCGCCTTTGTGGGTTCCTTTTGCACATCAGATGTGCTCTCTCCCGAAGGTGTAGGCCCCGGCTCGTTCACGTCCCCATTATTTTTGCCGCAGGCTGCAATGGATAGAACCATTGTAGTCGCAAGCATTATTGCCAGAAATTTTTTTCCCTTTTTCATTATCTCAGCCTCCGTTTCGGCAATTTCGGAGCATCCGTTCCCCTTAACGTCTATACTCTGATTTTGCCAAGTACCTGCCCCAAGCCTGCCTGAATAAGCAGGTCTGCATCTGAATCGTAGGATGTTGAGGACTTATTAATAAGTACGAGGTTTCTTCCCTTAAACGCTCTTATAAATCCGGCTGCGGGGTACACGGATAAGGATGTGCCCGCAACTATAAGAGTGTCAGCTTCTTCAATATATTTTATGGTCTTTTCAATGGCCACTTCGTCCAACTGCTCTTCATAAAGCACTACATCAGGCTTTATTACGCCTCCGCACTCACACTTTGGTATTTCCTCGCCTGTCATTATATCTGACAGAACGTGGAACTTTCCGCAGTTCATACAGTAGTTTCTGAGTACGCTTCCGTGTAGTTCGATTACTTCCTGACTGCCTGCCAGCTGATGGAGGCCATCAATATTCTGAGTAATAACCGCCTTGAGCTTTCCCTTTTTCTCAAGCTCCGCCAGCACCTTATGTGTAATGTTGGGCTCGGCATTGGGATAAATCATTCTGTTTCTGTAAAATCTGTAGAATTCTTCAGGTCGTCTGAGAAAGAAGCTATGGCTTATGATTGTTTCCGGAGGGTAATCATATTCTTGATTGTACAGTCCATCAACCGATCTGAAATCAGGTATTCCGCTTTCGGTGCTTACGCCTGCACCTCCGAAGAATACAATATTATCAGAGCCATCAATAATTTCCTGAAGCTTTGCAATTTTCTCTTCAGCTTCCATAAAAACCTCCTGTTTACAGTTCCACATCCGCCTTCAGAGCTGAGACAAACTGATTTACAAGTTTTGTTTTTTCGTCCCAGATTTTTCTTCCTGCCGGAGTAACCATGGGATTGGCTGCAGCCTGCTCGCGAAGTGTGAATCTTGTAATATGATCAAGGCAATCCGTAAAGTGTGCATTGGGATTTCTTGCTTCGGTAATCATGCAATCCATTACAATTCCAAGAGCACCCATATCGTCCAGAAGATCGGCTTCCATAAGGAGAAGAAGTCCCTTGTCCAGATTGGGTTCCTTTTCCATTCTCCACTTATCCGAATGGCGTGCAACAAGCATTGTAATATACTCTGTGCGTTCAGGGTCATAACCCTTCTTTTCCAGGTATTCTTTCGTAATGGGCACTCCTGCTTCTGCATGGGGAAGATTAAGTTCAAAGCACGCAAACCTTCCAACATCGTGGAAAATCGTGGCAATCATTATATCTTCGTATCTAAGTTCTTCCTTGTTTTCGGCGTTATCATACAGTCGCTTGGCCCATCCCAGAACGCGTTCCGTATGTTCAAATCTGCTGTAGTCAATGTCACTTTTGGCGCCTGCATATTCGGTTTTGCCCTGCTCAAGTACCTTCTGCACATAATCGAGCATTTCGAAGAATTCAGGGTTTCCCAATGCTTCTATCGTGGCCCTTTTATGTGCAAGGCGTGCCTGTTTACGCATCTCTGCATCCACAAGTGCCAGCACTTTAGCTTCACGCTCGATCATTATGCTGTCTTTGTCGTCTGCTCTTACGTAGGCATTATGTCTGGAGATCGCAAAGGGCTCTGCCCACACAGGGTGAAAGCCTTCTTCTTCCTCATAATCATCCAGCTTCTGGTCTCCTGCCTTATCCGCCACTTCGCAGAAATAGTACAGGTTCGGCTGTTCAAAAATGCAGTTTTCGTCTTTTGAATCCTTCTGGCGTCTCATAACGCTTCCAAATTCTTTGATACTTTCGGGAATAACTTCGTAGCCGGTCTCTTCCCGTACTTCCCTGATGAGTGCCTCCTCATAGGTTTCCCCTTCATCGGCTCCGCCACCGGGAAATTTATAGTAGTCATACTTTTGTGAATGAACAAGAAGTACTTTTCCGTCTTTAATTGCTATTCCTCGCACAGACAGTCTGCTGTACACCTTACCATCAGGGTTATAGTCCCCGGTGTCCATTTTGAATAGTTCTTTCATAATGCTCCTAACGTTTAAAATTCTTCAGTATAACTGCAGAATGTGGCTCCATGTGTATGGTGATAGTATAGTCTTCAGGGTAATAGAACCTTGCCTCCGGGCGGAAGCCTGATAAATCGGATATAGCAAGGGTTACCATTGAATATATGTCCAGATCCATGCTTTCGAGAGAAATCTTAAGTTCTCGAGCTGAATCGTTGTTGTTTATACATGTTATTATCAGGTCTGTTTTATCAAATCTGGCAAAAGAGAACATTCCGTACTCGGTGGTAAGCATTTTTACCGAGCCCTTTCTCAGAACGGGATTGTTTCTTCTTATCCTTGTAAGTTCCTTATGTAATTTTATCAGGTTCTGGTCTTCTCTTCCCCACGGGTAGGTTCTTCTGCAGTCCGGATCGGTAAAACCAACCTGTCCCGCTTCATCTCCGTAATAGATTGTGGGATTTCCCGGCCAGGTCATCTGGAAGAAAACGGCTTCGGCAAATACTTCTTTATGGATGTCTCGTGATGCCGCATCTGCACCAAGCTTCTGCACTCTTCCAACGTAATGATTCGTTCTTGTAAGGAATCGTGAATGGTCATGATTCGATAGTTCGTTCATGGCACAATAGAGTGAGCCCGTCGTAAAGGTTCTCATATTTCCGAAAAGTGCCCCTACCAGGTTATCTGTGTTATTAAGCATATAATCCTTAAAGTCATCACTATGCTTTTCCATTCCCGTAAGAAACCATGTAATGGGTTCCATAAAGGCATCATAATTCATTATTGTATCCCACTCATCGCCTCTGAGCCATGCGGAGGGATTTCCATAATGTTCAGCCAGAATTATTGCTTCCGGATTAGCCGCTTTTACGGCCTTTCTGAAGCGTTTCCAGAACTTGTGATTAAACTCCTCAGAGTGTCCTAAATCAGCTGCCACATCCAGACGCCATCCGTCCACGTTGTAGGGATCAGAAACCCATTTTGCACCGATGTCGCATATGTACTGACAAAGTTCTTCGGATTCTTCGTAGTTAAGCTTCGGCAATGTATCAAATCCCCACCAGCCTTCGTAGGAGTTGGGATTTTCAGGGTCCGAAAACTTAAAGAAGCTGCGGTACTTGCTTTCTTTTGACTGATATGCTCCGGCCTCGGCTCCGGTATTATTTGAATAGTACCCGTCTCTGTCCATCCATTTATTAAATGAGCCACAATGATTAAACACGCCATCCAGAATGATACGCATGCCGCGCTTATGAACTTCTCGGCAGAAGTTTGCAAAAAAGGCGTTGCTGGCTTCAAGGTTTTCCAGGAATGTGGTTCTTGTGACATAGGGATTATGGCCGTATACGCCCTCTGAGCCCACGTCCTTAACCACCGTAGTAAGATGGGGATCTATATAGTCGTAGTCCTGGCAATCATATTTGTGATTTGAAGGAGATACAAAAATAGGATTGAGATATATTGTTTCAACGCCAAGATCCTGCAGGTAGTCCAGCTTCTTCAGGATGCCCGGAATATCTCCACCATAAAATCTGGCCACATCCAGATCCGCTACAGGTGCGTTCCAGTCGTACACACGTTCAACGGCCTGCCCCGCATAATAGTATTCTCCCGAAAAAACATCGTTTCCCTTGCCGCCATTATAAAAACGATCCGTATATATCTGGTACATAACTGAACCGAGTGCCCAATCAGGTATGGAAAAGCCCGGGAAAATGTCAAAGCTGTCGTTCCAGTCAAAATAGTCCTTGAGTCCTGTACGGGTGTAATAGTAGAAACGATTGTCGTACATTATTTTGAAGCCGTATTTAAGGCTTCCCTCAGGAACCGTGAAGCTGCATGCGTAGTAAGAAAAGCGTTCCGTCTCTCGCTCCAGAGTCGTCTCACTTTCCATAAAATCACTGATAAGCAAGGGGGCTTTCACAAGATTCTTCGGGGTTCTTATTCGAACAGTGATCGTATCATTCGGTTTTACAAATGTCGGCGTTCTGAATTCTGCTGTGCCGTCTGAAAAAAATGCATCTAATTCGTTCATGTATATCCTCGAATGTATCGGAAAACAATAAAAGCACAAGTTTCCATAATTATGTAGATTATAGCACTTGTGCTTCTTTTATTCACTTAAAAAATAATAAAACGGGTATTTCCGGATAGCGAAAAAGCTGACCGGGAAAGTCAGCTTTTTCTGGAGAAGGTATTTTTGTTACTTATGGGGTGTAGCAAAAACATATATAATGTATTGGGGTTTACGAGTGTTTATTATACTCATAAATCCGAATCAGTGTGCACAAACATGCACAAATTTCAATTTTCTTTTTGTGCATTTTGCACAAACAATCCTTCAAACTCTTCTCTGTTGATTCTTTCTTTTTCCAACAGGAGTCCTGCACACGCTTCAAGCACTGACATATTGTCTTTTAACATCTGCTTTGCTTTGCCGTAGCAATCTTCTACGATAGCGCGAACCTCTTCATCAATGGCGTTTGCGGTCTTTTCGCTATAGCCTTTTGTATGTCCGTAGTCTCTGCCGATGAACACTTCGTCGTCATCGTTTTCATAGCAGATATGGCCCATATTTTCCGAGAATCCGTATCTTGTAACCATGCTCTTTGCTACTGACGTTGCCTGTTTGATATCCTGAGAAGCTCCTGTAGTAACATCGTCAAATACGAGCTCTTCTGCAGCACGTCCGCCAAGGCTTACAATGATGTCCTGAATAAGCTTGCCTTTAGTAATGTACATCTCATCCTTTTCAGGAAGAGGCATTGTATATCCGCCGGCTGAACCTGTGGGAATAATTGAAACTGTGTAAACCGGGCCTACATCCGGTAAGAGGTGGAACAGAATGGCATGTCCTGCTTCATGAAAGGCTGTAATTCGTCTTTCTTTATCCGTTACTACTCTGCTCTTCTTTTCTACGCCGATTCCAATCTTAATGAATGCCTTTTTAACGTCCTCAGCACGAACAAACTTTGCTCCGGACTTTGCTGCATTGATTGCTGCTTCGTTAAGAAGGTTTTCCAGATCTGCTCCTGAAAATCCTGAAGTAGTCTGTGCAATTTCGTGAAGGTCAACTTCTTCTGAAAGCTGCTTGTTCTTGGCATGTACCTTAAGAATATCTTCTCTTCCTTTAACGTCGGGACGATTAACGTATACTTTTCTGTCAAATCGGCCGGGACGCATAATTGCGGGATCCAGTATATCCACACGGTTGGTTGCTGCAAGTACGATAATGCCTTCATTAATGGTGAAGCCGTCCATTTCTACAAGGAGCTGGTTAAGTGTCTGCTCACGCTCGTCGTGGCCGCCGCCCATACCGGCACCTCTTCGTCTTGCAACGGCATCGATTTCATCGATAAACACAATACAAGGTGCATTCTTCTTTGCTTCCTCAAACATATCACGAACACGGGAAGCACCGACACCTACAAACATTTCAACAAAATCCGAACCGGAAATCGAGAAAAATGCAACGCCCGCTTCGCCTGCAACTGCCTTTGCAATAAGTGTTTTACCGGTTCCGGG
>JAKSRZ010000068.1 GCA_024403375.1 Lachnospiraceae bacterium | reverse complement strand
GGGAGATGAGCCGCAGTTTGATCCCGGTGTGCTGACTGAGGGTGACAAGACATACCTTTATACAGGCTTCTGCGGACGTGGAGACAAGTCAAGAACAGGATCAAAATGCTGTACATTGGGCCCGGATATGCTGACTATTATCGAGGAGCCCGTACTGGTTGTTCCCGGATGTGAATACTGTGAAGGTACCGGATTTGAAGGACACGCATTTTTTGAGGCATCTTCAATTCGTAAGCATGGTGATACATATTACTTCATTTATTCATCCACACCTATGCATGAACTTTGCTACGCAACAAGTAAGAACCCTCGTGGCGGATTTAAGTATGGTGGAGTTATTGTAAGTAATGCGGATGTGGGCATCGATACATACAAGCCTGCAGACCTTCCGGTGTGCTATGGTGCCAACAATCATGGAAGCATTGTGGAAATAAACGGGCAGTGGTACATTTTCTACCACAGACAGACAAACGGTACCTGGTATTCCAGACAGGGCTGTGCCGAGAGAATTCAGATTCTTGAAGACGGAAGTATTCCTCAGGTTGAAATCACTTCTTGTGGTCTGAATGGTGGACCATTAAAGGCTGAAGGCACATATGACACATATATTGCATGTCATCTCTTTACTGATAAGCCCAGCGTATACCTTGGTGGAGATGAATTCCCCAAGATTATGAAGGACGGTGGAGATGGGGATGAAGTTCCCGGATATGTAGGAAACATGAAAAACAATGCCACAATGGGAATTAAGTACTTTGATTACCAGGGCGTAAAGGGCCTCAGAGTATTTATGCGTGGCTACATGGGCGGCACCGTGGAAATCAGAAACGAATTCCAAGGACCGGTTTTAGGCGAGTTTACAGTTCAGAACGAAAACTTCGACTTCCCGTTCGAAGCAAAGGTAGACTTCCCTGATGGAAAGCACTGTTTATATCTTACCTACAAGGGATCTGGCAATCCTTCCATAACTAAAATTGAATTCCTGAAATAAGTAAACTGCCCTGAATCAGCAAGCGATTCGGGGCAGTTACTATTTTTTTGTCACTTTTACAATATTACTGAAAACCCAGAAACTTCTTCTGCGGACAAGATGTTCATATTCCTTCCAGCTGGCATAATATTTGTTTCCCCAGCTGGAAACAGTCATTTCATCACCGTCAAGGGCAGTAAGTGTCATATAGTGAGAACTGGCTCTTGTACAAGGAACGAGTTCACCGGAGCTGTTTTTTCGGTACAGCTGGAGGCCTGCAGGCTTCCATAAGAAGTTGAACACCTGACAAACGGAAAAAATAACAGGAATATCATTTTCCAGCATTTCTTCACACGTTTTTCTGAGATTTTTGGGGAAAACACCCCAACGGACACTATAGGGAAGATGATGCTTTATCATATCCAGCTTTATGGAAGGTGCCAACATAATGCCGGCTATCCCAAAATAGTTGATAATCGGGTATATGAAGCGTTCTTTCTTTATTCTGGCCTTATAAGTCTCAATGTCGGCCATGGCGGTTTCGCCGGAAAGATACATAACCAAATCGTTTCCGGCAATAAGCCCACAACCATATCCGCTTAAGGCTTTGGACTTCAGCCAGCCTTGATTTCCACCATATGAAGCAAGGGCATTGCTACCTACGCGTAAGTATTCTTTTTTCAGCTTTTTATTCTGCATAATTTCTCCTCGTATTTATTTTACATACTGAGGGGAAAAAATGCAACAGACCAGCAAAATTAAGGAATACTTTCAACAATTCAAAATAATTCATAAATTATAGAACATTCGGGACTTGATTATTGACTTTATTGCAAATAATGCTATATTTTTATTAAATATATGTTATTAAAGGGAGATTATGAAAAAAATAAAAAAAAGCAGCGCACCAAAAGGAACAGTGTTTTCAAGACATGCAGTGGCAGGACTTGCGTTACTGCTTTTTTCGGTGTTCGCACTTCTTGTTTTTAATCTTTATAAGCAGGTGGACAAGGTTTATCCCGACACAAGCATTTTTGATGATGGTAATATGACTCTGACCATTGTAGCTACGCTTGTATGCGCCGTTTCCTCCTGCCTTATTTTTTATTATGTAATCAAATACAGCATGAGATCGGAGCTTCAGGAACGCGCGGTACGCCTGGCGGAAGGAGCACGTTCTCTGGAGAATCAGACATATATGAACAACAGCTTGGGATCAATGTTTTATTGTGCGGCTCTTGTAAACCTGGAGGCGGATAACTTTGAGGTCATTCTGCCCTGCGATTTTATTACACAGGAAGTGGGAGAAAAAGGTAAGTTTACTTTGTCGGCCGGGACTCTTGTCAGAACTCATGTAATGGAAAACGATCAGATGAAGCTTAGGGAATTTCTTGAGCTTGATAATCTGGATCGTCTTTTTAGGGAAAATGAAAGTCACAGTGCGGAATTTTTGAGTAATTATGTTGGCTGGAGCAGAATGGTTGTTATTGCTGCGGACAGAGATTCCAACCATAAGGTTACTAAGGCACTTTTTGCTTTTATGAGAATTGATGAGCAGAAGAAAAGGGACCTTCAGATTCAGGTGGCTCTTAAGGATGCACTTGAAGTTGCAAGCTCTGCCAATGATGCAAAATCGGATTTCTTGTCCAAAATGAGTCATGACCTTAGAACACCTATGAATGGTATTTTAGGAATGACGGCTTTGGCGGCTACAAGGCTTGATGATAAGGAACGTGTAAAATACTGCCTTGATAAAATAAATGAGGCAGGAAGACACCTTGTTTCAATCGTGGACGAAGTTCTTGATATGTCCAGAATTGAATCCGGAAGAGTGGAGCTTAAAGAAGATTACTTCTCACTGTCAGACCTTATGGATTCGCTTATTACAATTATTCATCCGCAGATTGATGCAAAACATCAGGATCTGCGTGTAAACGTCAATAACATAGAGCACGAGAAGGTAATAGGCGACGCAACAAGACTTCAGGAAGTATTTTCCAACCTTTGCAGTAATGCCATAAAATATACACCGGATGGTGGTTCTATCGTTATATCACTTACAGAAATTTCAAAGAAAAATGATTCGGTTTCTTACGAGTTTTTTGTTCAGGACAACGGAGTCGGAATGAGTAAGGAATATCAGGAACATTTGTTTGAACCCTTTATTCGAGAAAGTTCGGAAAGAACCAAGACTATTCAGGGAACAGGTCTTGGATTACCTATCGCCAAGAACCTTATTAACATGATGGGTGGCGATCTGGTGGCAGAAAGCGAAGAAAACAAGGGCTCCAAGTTTATTGCAACCTTTACCCTGAAGCTTAAAGAAGAGTTTAACGATGACGTTTCCTTTGTGGCAGGAAAGCATATCCTGCTTGTTGATGACAACATAAGAGCCTGCGATACAAACAAAGAAATGCTTCTCATAATGAATACTATCACAGAGAATGTCTATAATGGCTTTGATGCCGAAAAGCTTGTGATGGAAAGACTTCAGGAGGGCAATCCCTTCGATCTGGCGATTATTGACTGGAGAATGCCTGAATATGATGGCATGACGCTGGCGAAGAAACTCAAAAAGCTTCTGGGTGATAAGTGCCCGGTTATGGCTTTGGCTGCCTACGATTGGGGCGATATCGAAATGGAGGGCTACAGAGAGGGCATAAAGACCTTTATTTCCAAGCCGTTCTTTAAGTCGAGAGTTATAGATGCATTGAGAATAATGCTGGGAGAAAAGTCGGCTCATGAAGAAGAAAATCAGTGTGATAAGCTTCAGAAGAAGGACTTTACCGGTAAACGTGCACTTCTTGTAGAAGATAATGAGCTGAATATGGAGATTGCAACAGAGCTCCTTAAAATGACCGGAATTGATGTGGAGAATGCTAATGATGGCTCCGTAGCGGTAAATATGTTCTCGGAAAGAGGAGAGCACTACTACGACATTATATTTATGGATATTCAGATGCCTGTAATGAATGGCCATGAAGCAACAAAGGCCATCAGAATGCTTCCGATGGCCGATGCTAAAAAGATACCGATTATTGCTATGAGTGCCAATGCATTTATGAATGATATTCAGGAATCAAAAATGTCCGGAATGAATGAACATATTTCAAAGCCTATTGATATCAACAGATTGGGCGAAGTTCTTACTGAATGGGTCGGTTAGTTCAATTTACAAAGTTCACCGGCTGTAAGAGCTGCAAGCTTAGCATTGTTGTATACGAGCTGAATATTTGAGGCAAGGGAATCACCGCCTGTAATATCCTTGATTGTAGCAAGGAGGAAGGGAGTGGTTTGCTTGCCTTTTATGTTGCGTTCATTACACATATTTACAGCCTCATCAATTGCTTTATTGATGACGTCGGGGTCCATTGAATACTGCTCAGGAATAGGATTTGTAACTAACATACCGCCGCGAAGGCCTAATTCTTCCTTCACGTGGAAGGACTTGGCAAGCTCTGCAGGAGTATCAAGACGATAATCTACGCCGAAACCGCTCTTTCTTGTATAGAATGCGGGAAGCTCTTCCGTGCCATATCCGATAACGGTTACACCCTTTGTTTCAAGGTATTCAAGAGTAAGTCCGAGGTCAAGAATTGATTTTGCACCTGCACAGATAACCATAACCTGTGTTTCAGCAAGCTCCTCAAGGTCGGCGGAAATATCCATTGTTGTTTCTGCACCTCTGTGAACACCGCCGATACCGCCGGTAGCGAAAATCTTAACGCCTGCAAGGTTTGCTATCATCATTGTTGTGGTAACTGTGGTTGCACCATCTGAACCCTTTGCGATAAGAACGGGAAGGTCACGTCTTGAAGCCTTGGGAATGTTGCTTCCGCCCTTACCGAGAATCTCGATTTCGTCCTTTGTAAGTCCACATTTAAGTTTGCCGCCGATAATGGCACAAGTAGCAGGAACGGCGCCGTTTTCACGGATAATGTTCTCAACATTTAATGCTGTTTCAACGTTCTGAGGATAAGGCATTCCGTGAGAGATAATAGTAGACTCAAGGGCTACAACGGGACGGTTCTCCTGTAAAGCAAGCTTTACTTCATCTGAAACTTCAAGATACTTGGAAATATTCATATTGTTCTCCTTATTTTAGCTGTCTGGCAGCATTATTTTTGATTCAGTCCGGCACGAGACAGTATTTCGTCTTCGCATATAAGTTCATTGATGGTTGATTCGCTTTCACAGCATATGGCTGCAGCGGCAAGCCCGACTTTTGCAGTGTCAAGAAGGTTTAAGCCTCTGTCGAAGGAAAGGGCGAGAGCGGCAGCAAAGGAATCACCGGCACCGGAAGTGTTAACTATTTTTTTTGCAATGGATGGAAGCTTGAAGCTGTTTTCGGAATCCATGCAGAAAATACCTTCGGGCCCCAGAGTTATGAATACTCTTTTGAGACCGGTTTTAATCATTTTTTCGGCAGCTTCCTTAAGGGATTTATCATCAACAATTTCTATGCCGGATATGGCGGATGCCTCTGCCTTATTTGGGCAGACCGTGTGAAGCTTACCAAGGAAGGGAGCTATCTTATGGGCCTTAGAGCAAGAAACAGGGTCACAGAAAATCGGCACTGTGCAGTTGGTTGTAAGGTAGTCCAGAAGCTCTTCGGTGAGATTTGTGTCAATGTAGACTGCTTTTGCTGAATTGATTAATTCCAGCTTTTCGCTTAAAAACTGTTTGTCAATAAGGTCATAAATCTGCATATCGGCTACCGCCAACGAAAGATCACCGTTCTGGTCGTTAATATAAAGATATGTCGATGTAGACCTGCCATGAGCGAAGAGTGAAGCGGAAAAGTCGATGCCCAGCTTGTTAAGAGACTCAAAAAGCTTTTCGGCGTACAGATCGTCACCGAAGGCGGAGATGAATTTAACGGGAAGTGCCATTTTTGCCATGTTGTGGGCAATGTTTCTTCCGACACCACCGAAACTTGTAAAAACAGTACCGGGATTTGAGTCATTACTAATAAGCGACTTGTTGGGACGGGCACCGATATCGATATTGGCACCACCCAGCACCAGATAATATCCGGGTTTACTGAGAATGTAGCCCTTGCCTGCCAGGAATCCCTTCTTCATGAGATTGGATATGTGAACACCCACAGAGGAACGGGTGATTCCTGCACGCTCAGCAATCTCTTCCTGAGTAATTAACGGGTTATGGCATATCCATTCATAGATTTGTGCTTCACGTTTTGTCATACGTTTCCCTCAATATTGATACATAAACATGTATTTAAGCAGAGTAAATATATGTTTATTATAACCCTATTATTAGTTTTTTCAACACCATTGTGTTTTTTATGAAAAATGATATAATGCAAGCTATGAAAACACTAATCAAATTCTTAAAACCATATAAGATACAGGCCGTTCTTGCTCCATGCTTCAAAATGCTTGAAGCTTTTTTTGAATTATTTGTTCCTCTTGTAATGACTAAAATCATTGATGAAGGAATTGGAAAAGGCGAGACGTCTTTGGTGGTAAAATACGGCCTCATTTTGGTAGCTCTTGGCATTGTGGGACTTGTTGCTTCAGTGACGGCACAGTTTTTCTCGGCCCGTTCGGCGGTAGGCTTTGCCACATCTTTGAAGGAATCTTTGTTTGCTCATGTAATGAGCTTTTCCTTCAGTCAGAATGATTCATTCAATTCATCCACACTTATTACAAGACTTACGGGAGACGTTAATCAGGTTCAGACCGGCGTAAATATGACGTTACGACTCTTTTTGAGATCTCCCTTTATCGTGTTTGGTGCAGCAATAATGGCGATGCTCATTGACGTAAAATGTGCATTGGTATTTTGTGTTGCCATTCCGGTGCTGTCCGTTATCGTTTTCGGAATAATGCTTGGAACTGTGCCGCTCTTTAAGCGTGTTCAGTCAGCGTTGGACAAAATGATTGTTACCGGCCGCGAGAATCTTTCAGGTGTGAGAGTTATTCGTGCCTTCAACCTTCAGGAAAAGGAAACAAAGAGATTCAAAGACGAAAATGATGTATATACTGCACTGATAAGCAGGGCTTCGGGCATTTCCGCACTGTTGAATCCTCTTACCTACGTAATAGTGAATCTTGCACTTTGTGCAATCCTTTCAAGAGGAACAAAACAGTTCGTATATGGAAATATGACTCAGGGTGAGCTTATTGCCATTGTAAACTATATGTCACAGATTCTTGTGGAGCTTATCAAGCTTGCCGACCTGATTATTCTGTTAAATAAGACGTTTGCGTCTGCCGACAGAATAGAGGAGATATTCAAGATCACGCCGGAATCTTCAGCCGGTGCACTCTGTGATTTTGATTCAGAGGACCTGTTAAGCTTTGAAGACGTATCATTCACATATGCAGGGGCGGGTGCAGAATCCCTTTCACACATAAGCTTTAAGGTGAAGAAGGGAGAAACCATCGGTATTATCGGAGGTACAGGAAGTGGTAAATCCACACTTGTAAATCTTATTCCCGGTTTTTATGTGGCAACAGAAGGAACAGTAAAACTGTGCGGCAGAAATATTCAGGAACTGGACAAAGATAAAATCAAGGAACGTATCGGAATTGTATTTCAGGAGTATTATGCAATAAAAGGTACGATACGCGATAATGTAACATTCGGAGCACCGGATGCGACAGAAGAGGACATCGATAAGGCGTTAACGGATTCACAGAGTAAGGAATTTGTAAGCGGAAAGTCAAAGGGACTGGAAACAGAAGTTTCAGAAAGAGGAACAAGCCTTTCCGGCGGACAGAAGCAGCGACTCATGATTGCCAGAGCTCTTGTAAGAAAGCCCGAAATACTTATTCTTGATGATTCATCATCAGCTCTTGACTATGTAACCGACAAAAAGCTGAGAGAGGCTGTAAAGAAGCTTCCGATGACTGTATTTATTGTATCGCAGAGAACCTCTTCCGTACTGACTGCGGACAGAATACTTGTTCTTGACGATGGTGAGCTTAAGGGCTGCGGCACTCACGAGGAATTGCTGCAGAATTGCCCTGTTTACCGTGAAATCTATGAAAGCCAGACTAAAGAAGATGAAAAAACGAAATAGTAAGTTAAATAAAGAAATATTGAAAAAGGTCC
The DNA here is from genome assembly GCA_024403375.1 of Lachnospiraceae bacterium. Taxonomy (GTDB): domain Bacteria; phylum Bacillota; class Clostridia; order Lachnospirales; family Lachnospiraceae; genus RGIG3528. Next base: position 3,343 of record JAKSRZ010000068.1, on the reverse strand, counting down.
TCAGGTACATGAAAAAAAGTGTACCGAAGTTGGTGCTTTCATTGCTCCTTGCGGGGGGCTTTGTTGTGCTGACCCTGTATATTCCGATTCTCACAGGACAGCTTATTGACCTGCTGATAGATCCGGGAGATATGTCACTCCTCTCCACATCTGCAAATATCATTACAAAAATCATTATTTGCCTGGCAGGGGCTGCATTGTGCCAGTGGACAATGACGTTGTTAAACAATAATGTCTCTTATAACGTTGTATCAGATATAAGAGATGATGTGTTCTACAAGTTTTCAAGATTACCTATTGCATATTTTGACGCACATCCTCACGGAGACATATTGAGCCGACTTACAAATGATGTGGAACAGCTTTCAGATGGCCTTATTGCAGGCTTTTCCAAGCTGTTTACCGGTGTCCTCACCATTGGTATTACACTTGTATTCATGGCACGGCTTAATCCGCTGATTACGGTTGTAGTTGTTGTGGTTACGCCTGTTTCATTATTTGTATCTTCCTTTATTGCAAGACATACCCATGATATGTTTAAGGAACAGTCGGGCATTAAGGGTGAACAGACTGCACTCATAAATGAAATGATGTATTCACGACGTGCGGTTTCGGCCTACAATATGCAGGCACCCATAAACGAAAAGTTCCGAGCTATAAATAATCGCCTGGAAAAATGCTCATTGAAAGCAACATTCTATTCATCACTTGTTAACCCTTGCACACGATTCGTAAACAGCCTGGTTTATTCGGGCGTTGGTATTTTCGGTGCTATTTCCGCAATCAAGGGCGGCATTTCCGTAGGTGAACTTTCTGTATTCCTGGCATACGCATCACAGTACACGAAGCCCTTTAATGAAATATCAATGGTTATTACCGAGCTTCAGAATGCATTGGCATGTGCCGGTCGTGTCTTTGAATTTATAGACGAAAAGGAATTGGATGATGCAGAAAACGGAAAGAGTGGTGCGAAGACAGAAGAATACAAGCCTGTAATAAGCTTTAAGAACGTAGCTTTTTCGTACGTTCCTGACAGACCGCTTATAACTGACTTTTCTCTTGACGTTTTCGAAGGACAGAGAGTTGCCATTGTAGGACCTACAGGTTGCGGAAAGACAACAATGATTAACCTTCTCATGCACTTCTATGAGGTTAATAAAGGACAGATCTGTCTTAACGGAACGGACATTAAAGAAATATCCAGAAAAGAACTCAGAAATAATATCGGCATGGTTCTTCAGGACACATGGCTCAGAAATGCCACAATTCGTGAGAACATAGCTTTGAACAGGCCTGACGCAACAGAAGAGGAGATTATTGAAGCGGCAAAAGCAGCATATGCTCACTCCTTCATAAAGAGACTGCCGAAGGGCTATGATACAATGATTTCCGAAAACGGCGACGGACTTTCCGCGGGACAGCGACAGCTCATTTGTATCGCAAGAGTTATGCTCAAGACGCCACCTGTTCTTATTCTTGATGAGGCAACATCGTCTATTGATACAAGAACGGAAATAAAAATCCAGAAAGCATTTAATCATATGATGCAAGGAAGAACGAGCTTTATTGTAGCTCACAGACTTTCCACGATTATGGAAGCGGACAGAATTATTGTGATGAAGGACGGAGACATAAAAGAAACCGGCACACATCAGGAGCTGATGGCTGCCGGCGGCTTCTACAGAGAATTATTTAACAGTCAGTTTTAACTGATTTTCCCCTTTGCTTTTTCACGTTGATATTTCATAAGATATTCACTAAGTATACGGTTGCGTTCTGAGAACTTGCAACCGTATAATGTTTCTCCGCGTTCACGGGATTCGGTGCGGACTATTTTGGCTGTAAGCTTAAGCTCAGAATTATCATCAATAGGAAAATGAAGACGAACAACGTTTCCTACATTCATTGATTCTCCGGTAATAAAGGCAAAGCCAAGATCGGAGACATCCCTTACAAGTACGTCCAGATTCTTTGGACCGGTGCTTGTAAAGGTTACAATAGTGTGATTGTGTCCCATATATACACGGTAGGCCTGACGACGATTAAGTGTAGTGGAATCACCTTCAAGCTTTATTGCATGGTAAATGTTTTTGTTGTACTTTACCACACTGACCTTTATGTTGTACCATATGTTAAGCTTACTCTCTCTTGGAAAAAGTAAATTAACGGCCACGTTATCAGAAAAGCCTGCCACTTTTCCATCAATACGAACGGGCTCAAGGAGCAGCATATCGTCTATCTTAAATTCGATTGTTGTCTTCAGACTGACTTTTGTTGAATCCTGTTTGACCTCCAGTTCAACAACGTCGCCTTGCTCTAAATCCTGAAAGTTCATGTTAACCTCAAATCAATTTAATTTATCATGTTGCTTTAATCGCTGGATTTTCATAAGATAGCCTGAAAGCTTTGGATTACGTTCAATAAAATGACACCCGTACAGTGTTCTGACCCCGTCATCCATAGGTACGGAACGGACAATTTTGGCACTTATATGTATTACCGAACGATCCTTCTGAGGAATATTAAGGCGGACGGTTCGTTCAAGCTGAAAAGTATCATCATCACATATGAAAGCGAAGCCTGTTTCGCTTATGTCTTTAATGAGACAGTTCATAGAACGAGGCCCTTCTTCAGTGAAGTAGGTTACAGGCATGTCTTCACCGATGTATACTCTAAAATTATTTCTACGGTTGCCGGTTTCGGCATCACCGATAATTTCTGCAGCATGATAGTGGTGATTTTTGAAGATTATGGTTCGTATGTTTATTTTCTTCCAGATGAAATAGGTGCTTTGTTCTGTGTAGGTGAGATTTACTTCGGCTGACTTTGGAAATCCAACCAAAGCACCGCCTATATAAATAGGCTCCAGCAAAAGAAGACTCTTATAGATAAGAGCAACTTTGGCATCATACGATCCGCTTATGTTATCAAGTTTGATGTCCAGCTGAACAATCTGGCCGGGGGCAAAATCATTGATATTCATGTGTCACCACTTAAAATTGATTTTGAGTGTAAGTTATAGTATATATAATATACTATATTATGTGAATTGACAACTATAATCTATATATTATATCGTCGTATCAATTCTTGACTTTATAGCATTTATACTATATTATCATTAAATTCAATTGGGTGCATAAATATTCAATATGCGTGAATTTTGATAAAAAAATATAACCATACAAGGAGTAAAACCATGAGCGTAAAAGAACAGTTAAAAGGAAGACATTTTCTGACACTTAAGGACTACACCGCAGAGGAAATTATGTATCTTATCGACCTTGCCGCAGAATACAAGGCAAAAAAGAAGAACGGTGAGAGACACGATACTCTTTACGGA
>JAKSRZ010000067.1 GCA_024403375.1 Lachnospiraceae bacterium | reverse complement strand
CGTTGGACTCCGACTCCAAAGGCCAGAGGTTCGAATCCTCCTGGGCACGCCAAGCGAAAAAGCCTGATGTTATCAGGCTTTTTTGATGTTTTTGGGACGGTGAAAAATGAGAGAAAAAGGGGGCGAAAATGCGTTTTGTGTGTATTTTGTGTGTATGTATTTTAAAAGAAAAATGATGGATGTGTATATAACGAAATGGATAACGCAATATGGGAAGGTTATCGTGAGTTATCTGGATCCACGGAAAGTGAAAAGTTAGGGAATCTTATCTTTAAATTTGATTTAAAATTTTTAATAATTGAACGTTCTTTTTTAGAATATGCTATAATAGATCATATTATAATTTTTGTATGCAAAAGGAGGACTTCAGATATGTATACGGCTTTGGATTTTGCTAAGTATATTGTTAAGAAGTGCATTGATGATGGTCAGCCTATTAGTAATTTACAATTACAGAAAATCCTTTTTTATATTCAAAAAGATTTCCTTCAGAGAGATCAGCTAGCTTTCTGCGATGAAATTGAAGCCTGGCAGTTTGGACCGGTTGTTCCCAATGTTTACTATCATTATTGTGGCTACGGTGCGATGAACATTACTCATAATAGCGAGGATTTACTGTTAGATGGTGCAACTGCGCGGATAGTGAACCCCATTATTGAGGGCAAAAGAGTACTATCCCCTTGGACTATGGTTGCAGAGACGCATAAACCCAATGGAGCTTGGGACAGAACATACTGTAATGGAAACGGTAATCGCCACACTATACCTACTGAACTTATAAAAACGGCAGGTTGATAGTATATGGATTTGACACGTGAAAACCAGCAACGGAATGAATTCCGAAATTTAATGCTTGATTTAGCGAAATCGCAGGATATTTTGCAAGAAAGTTCTAACCGTTTTGCAATGTATAAACGATTGGAAGCCTTGTACGATGCATCGGATAACGAAAAGCGATTTCGCCATTTTTATTCAGATATTTTTGCTGTGCTAACTGAGATTCAGCGGAATACTGATCTTGGAAGTATTGATGTTCTTGCGCAGAATTTAGATGAAATCAGGCGTGGCTATCAAGCGAAAACCGTGCAAGATGGTAGACTTATTGATGTTTCGGATGCCATCAATAAACTTTATGACCACGTTAATTTGGATGTTGCAAGGATTAATTATTCGGATTCATTGTTTCACACCATGTCTGGTGAAGCAACTGTCGAGCAAATGAAAGCGGAATTAAATTCTGTTAATTTCGGCTATCAAGACATCGAACAGAAAGTCCAGAATGTCGAGAAAAAGCTTGACAGTTCTCAAAAAGAGTACATTTCAATTCTTGGCATTTTTGCTGCTGTTGTTCTTGCTTTCACCGGAGGAATGGCTTTTTCGACATCTGTCCTTAATAATATTGCACAAGCCAGTATTTATAGAACGGTATTGATTTCATTGGTGATTGGTCTTGTTCTAGTAAATACAATATTTGGTCTATTCTACTATGTAAACACCATAGTGGCAAAAGACAAGTCGTTAAAGCCACTTTTTATCTCAAATGCTGTTATTGTTATTCTGTTACTATTTACTTTGGCGGCTTGGGCGTTCGGTGTTGTTGAAAGACGAAATAGCTGTGTTTCAACGATTGTACCGTTAGAGTCAGTAGAACCGATAACTGAAACTAATGCCCCAGAGTGTACTCCTGAAAGCTTTGATTTCAATGATGAAGCTGGAAGTTGATTGCAAACGATATCCATATTTGGTGCTGACTTAATGGAATAAAAACGAAGAACAAAAGAACTCCCGGTCCGAGTAAATTCGGGCTGGGAGTTTTGATTGGATTGATTTTATTTTGCTTCCTGGTAAAGGACGGATTCCAGGGTCTTGACGCTGAGGGCATCAGCTTCCGGAAGGGCGTGGGCGTAGATGTTGAGGGTGGTGCTGACCTGGGAGTGACCGAGGCGTTGCGCCACCGCGACGGCGGGAATGCCATTGCCCAGGAGGATGGAGGCATGGGCATGGCGGAACATGTGGGGCGTGATGTAAAAGCCACAGAGTTTTGAAAGCTGCTTATTGCAGAACTTGGTGACACTATCCGGTGCCATGGGATTGCCATTTTCCTGGGTGAAGACATAGCCCTGATCGTGATAGTAACTACCGAGACGGAGACGTTCCTCCTTTTGGAAAAGTTGGTGCTCCTTCAGAATGGTAATGCAGGCATCTGTTAGGCCGATGGTGCGGACGGAGGATTTGGTCTTCGGAGTTTCGACATAGGTCCCTTCACCTATACTCTGCATGATGGTTTTGTTGACGGTGATGGTTCCTTTTTCAAAGTTGATATCGGACCATTGAATGCCCAGCATTTCTCCACGGCGAAAACCCGTGTCCATGAGCAATGCGATGGCGGCACGCCATTTCATTCCCTTTTGCAAGAGAAAAGAGGAGATGATCTTTAATTCATCCGGGGTGAGGGTGCGAGGCTCCTTTTTATTGATTTTCGGAAGGGTGGCCTTCAGGGCAACGTTAGCGGGGACAAGATCCTCACGGTATGCCTGCTCCAGCACGGTGCAGATAAGACGGTGGTAGTGGTGTACCGTGTTGGCGGAGAGAGTCTGGCCGTGTTTGTTCTCGCAAGGGGTATTGAGGAGATCCATATAGAAACGATTCAGGTGGTCTACGCGGATATCCTTGACGCGCAGGTGACCGAGAACGGGGTAAATTCGCTTGGTGAGAATGTGATAGCGGTCCAGAGTGGAACGCTTGGTGCCAGACTGCTTTTTGAGCTCCAGGACGTAATTACAGTAATCATCAAAGCGCCTGCGTTCGTTGGAGATAACGCCGGACAGCAGGTCCCGCTCAAAGGTGTTTGCATAAGCGGTGGCTTTTTTCAAGGCTGTTTTTTCTGACCAGGTGGGTTCAACCTTGAAAGAGGTGTTCTGGTAGATTGCCTTGTCGTTGCTGTCCCGCCCGATGTAGACGCGGATGGAGAAGGAAGTGATGACACCTTCTTTGTTTTTACGAGGAGTTACTGTTGCCATGGATTATTCCTCCTTGTCAAAACCCTGAGATTGGATCAATTTATCAGCTGCTTCCTGGATGACGGGCTGAAAGGCTGCAGCAACTTCCCGATACAAAAATTCTTCCCTTGAAATATCATAATGGGATAATTGCGGGCATCCGTTTTCATCCAAACCGACAGGATAACTGACAGTTACCTGTTTCTGTTTGCACTCGCTGAAACATTTCAGGTGATACAACTGAAGGATACATGCGGTTTTGCTTTTAAACCTTAAAAGCCATCGGATAATGGGGACAAGGGTCTTGCGGTTTTCTTCACGTTCATGCTTCAGCTCGATTGCATTATATTTGGCAGGAACAACAGGATCGGTGCAGAGTAAGGAATTGACTTCCTTTTCGCTGAAGCCGGTATATTCGCAGGTTTGTTGTAAACCAACGACGGGGGAACGGACTTCCGTAAGGCCAAGAAGATAATCTGTGGAAACATCAAAGAACTCGGCTATTCTGACGAGTGTGTCCAAATCGGGAAAAGTATCACCACTAAGGTAATATGAAAGTGAAGATTTTGATTTTCCAATTTGCCTCCCGATATAATCCAAAGTAATGTTGCGACCATCGGAAGTCTGAATTTGTTTTTTTTGATCGATGAGTCCTTTTAATCGTTGCGGAAAAGCTGATTTTCCTTTTAAATCCCCATTATTCATTTTGATCCTCTTTTCTGTGTAATATTTTCACTTGACTTTTTGCAACAGCAACGTCATACTGTTAACTGAATCTGGAAATACTTTACCACACAATCCAAGATTCGTCAACAACAACATTGGGAGGTGTAAACATGAACAACCAGGAAATCCGCGATGCGATGAATCATTCGGGGATCAAACAGTGGCAGGTTGCAGAGGCGTATGGAATTCATGAAGGGAATTTTTCTCGCAAACTTCGCCATGAACTGTCTGAGGATGAGAGAATGAAAATTTTAGCAATCATCCAGGACCTCAAGGACAAACGGTAAGGAGCTGCTTTATGGAGAAGAAAAAACATAGTTACTGTACGATTCGGCAGGCGGCAGAACTGGGGATCATCCGGGAGCATGCGCTTCGGGTGCTGGTGAGACAGAATAGAATTCCTTTCATTCAAGTAGGGAATAGAGTTCTTATCAACACAGACGAGCTGCAGGATTACCTGAAAGCACTTGCTAAAAGTAAGGAGGTGAGGGTATGACTCCGGTAAAAGCAATCAGGCTGAAATGCATGGACTGTATGTGCCAGCAAGTGGCGGAAGTCAGGAATTGTTCCTCAATTGACTGCCCGTTATATATGTTCCGTATGGGGCATAATCCGAATAGAGCGTCAAAGAAAAAAATCAAGGGGATTACTCCCATGATAGAGAAGGAGGATAGCTTGTATGACAAATGATAAGCAGGGCAACAGAATAATGCTTTGTGGAGCAAAAAAAGTTGCCTCTGTGTTGGCGCACAGGGGCAACGAGGTGGGACTGAAAGAAGAGCGTTCATTCGTCCTTAGTTATATTTTAGCAGGAACAGGGAAAAGTGCAAGAGATATCGCTGAAGGAGGCAGGTTACATGGCTGAAAGAAGAATGTTTGCAAAGTCTGTAACGGAATCAGATATATTTACAGAGTTGCCGGCACCTGCTCAACTTCTTTACTTCCATTGCGGCATGAAAGCGGATGATGATGGTTTTGTGAACGGTGTAAAATCCATCATGAGAATGATTGATGCTAAACAAGCGGATTTACAGGCATTGATTGATGGAGAACTTCTTATTCCGTTTGAAAATGGTCCTTATTTGATTAAGGATTGGCTGATCTGTAATGAAATAAAAAAGGACAGACGCCGTCCAACCAGATATACAAAAGAATTTAAGGCCGTTACCATCTTGGAGAGCAAGCAATACGTGCTGAAAAAGAACCTGGAGACAAATTGGAGACAAAATGTCTCCAGTTTGGAACCACAGTATAGTACAGGTGAGGAAAGAGAAGAACAGGATAGAGGAGGCGAGAATAGTCCAGCTCATCCTAGTGAAGGGAAGGAAATACAAGGAAAGGGGATGGTGGGGGAAACCCATAGAGGGAAGGGGTATCTGAACACAACTACAGCACCTTCGGACGATTCTGGAACCGGTAAGCTTGGATTTGATTTCTTTTTTGAGAAATATCCCAACAAGGAAAGAGAGGATGATGCACGACGGGAATGGTTTTGCTGTGAACCTGAACAAGAAGAAATACTTGCCATGATTACTGATATCTATAAAAAGAAAAAGGATGGCGGTTGGGAAGGAACCAGAGATCCGAATGCTGTTCCCTGTGTTGTAGATTATTTAAAATCAAGGCAGTGGGAGAAGAAAGGATAAGAAAATCATGGGTGGACTGCTCTCATTGCAGGATGCATGGGCGATTTTGAGCGGAAGGGAGAAGGTGAGAAATGAGCACAGATAAATGGACTGGTATCAGGGTAGAGTATGTTATGGATACCAAGGCTACCTATCGAAGTCTGGCGAAAAAGTATCATGTTTCTCTAAGCACACTTGGAAGTCGTGCATCCAGGGAAGATTGGCCGGGGCAAAGAGAACAATACCTGAACACAGTTGCTACAAAAACATCTGATATTTGTGCAGAGCAGGCAGCCATGGATCTTGCTGAAAAGCTGATACCGTTACAACAGGCAGCGGATCTTTTATCAAACCAGATTCGTGCTGTATTGGAAGACGTGGACCAGTTTTACCGGTATATCGTAACAGAAGGTGTTGGACCAGGGGAAACAAAAACCGAATGCAGGATCATGGGGAAGGCTGATACCCGGGCTATTAAAAACCTGACTGCTGCTGTTAAGGAACTGGCTATTGCCATACGCTGCTTATATGATATACCGACATGGCGGGAGCGTGAGGAGATCAACCTTGTCAAAGAAAAACTGTCCATTGATTGTGAAAGACGAGGGAACAATGCTTCGGGAACCCAATCATTATTAGTGCGCTTTGCCAAAGATGATGGGATTGAGGACATGGCCAAGTAAGGCTTTGCTTTGGAAATGAAAAAGGCATCAGTTTGATGCCTTTTTATGTTATTTAGTTTTTGGGGAGAATAGTGGCTGAAGATTAATCCAATGGCTCAAATTTGATTTTATCGAAGGGAGGGGTAGCTTCTTTGCAGAAAGATTCGGCTGTTGAGCCTTTTGCAGCTCTAATAATAATGTCTGCGGTAGTGTAGGGCCCTGCAAAATATGAAGATAGAAAAGAAGCCTCACTGTTTCGGATCGTTAAAACGGTTCCTTTGTTGAGAGATTCCAAAAAGCCTTTTGAGATACGGGAGATACTATCAGGCAATTCTATTTCTTTCAGGCTTGAACAGTTTTTAAAGGCGTTAACTTCAACATTGGTTACTGAATCCGGAATTTTTATCGAGCCAAGAGAGATACAATTTTGAAAGCAACCAAATGGTATATCAGAAATTGCTTCAGGAAGAGTAACTTTTGAGAGACTTTTACAATCGGAAAACGCATAGCTGCCCATACTGCATTTACCTTCAAATGTAACATCTGTTATCATGCTACAGTTTTTAAAAGCTTCATTTTGAATTGCGGTTATTTCTGCAGGTATGATAACGTTGCCAGCTAGGCTTTGCGGATATTGTATTGCTACGACCGTATTATTTTTGATCTGACATAGAATACCATTTATAACCCGGAAAAATTTATTATTTGGATGGACCCGAATGGATTTGAGCGTTGAAATATCAAAGGCGCCTTTTTCGATGCGCTGAACATTTTCCGGTATTTCCAATGAAGTAATTGATGTATATGCAAAAGCACGTTCTTCAATAACCTCTAAAGAACTAGGTAATTTTATTTCTGTCAATTGCTGACAACGAAGGAAGGCTTCTTTTTCAATCGTCCTAACTCCTTCCGGAATAATTACCTGCTTTATAGCGCATCCTTCAAATGCTTCTTGCCCGATGCGGAAAATACCTTCCGGTAGGAAAGTAGCATCCAGTTTTTCACAATGCGCGAAGGCATACTGGCCTACTTCTTTTACGTTGCGCAATGTGTTATTCGGCTCACTTGAATAAACGTTAATTTTTACCAAATTCACGCATGAATGAAATGCACTCATGCCAACGGATGATACGGAAGAGGGGATGCTGACTTCCCGAAGAGAAGTACACGAATTAAACAGGCAGGAAGGGATATGCGTGATTCCTGCCGGTAATCTAACCGTTTGAATAGAGCGGCGTATTGCTTTCTTTTCAGCTGTTAACCTGGTAGCTTCAGGGCTGAACGCGTCAGAGTTTAAGGCAATGACTGTTTTTCCGGAAATTGAGTCTGGGACAGTGATATCAATTTGCTTTCCTTTATAACCATCTATGACAATCTTATGGTCATCGGTTTCGTAGAAAAACCATTCTCTGCGCATAGCAGTTAAAGATGCAGGGTTTTCACTGAGCATCCTTTTAATTTTTCTTTCTTCCTTGGCCTCTTCAGCTGCAAAGTCTGCTGTTCTGTTTTTATAATCGAGAAGCCAAGCTATTGCAGCTGTTGAATTAGCTGTTTCGGCATACTTAATCAACTTATCACGCCGCTGAACATTTCCCATAAACCCATAGGTTTCGGCAACGGACAAACAAGGAGCATTATCTGTATCGATGAAATGTTCCATAAGGCTAATCTGATTGATTTTTGAATAATCGATATTATCGAGCAACAATTTCAGCAGTTCCGGGTCATCAATGACCCCTTTCAGCTCGCGAAAACGCAAATCTGTTGGATCGGCTTTGGGGCAATCTGCCGTTTCCTCGAAAATATGAGTAAGGATAGAACGCTGTATCTCTTTCTTACTCTTATTGTTACTGGAAGGGAGTATGAATTTAGGCTCACAGATGTACGGCGTATTCCCCAAATAGAGCATGGGGTGATCGTCTTTTTTGCGTTTAATATTGTATTTTTTTAGAACACGATAGCTTTCCAGGTCATCGTTTATTATGGCATAGTACAAAAGAAGGCTTCCGTTCAAACCTGAACGATTGTTAGGCAGGGACAGCAGGTAATCCAGTATTTCAGAGCGTTCTGTTTCTGAGAGAGCATTTCGCTTCGTACCGTCAGGCATGGCGATGGTTGGCTCTAATTTTATAAAAAAGTGATCACGCGAGTTTAATAGCATTAATTCGTAATCTGCTTTTAAACCATCTTTACAGGTGAATGCACATTTGTATTTGGTGATGAAATCCGGTGAGACTGTGTACGAAAAAGTGGCCCCATATTTAACCAGAACTTTTACATAATCAAGTCCAAGATATCTGCAAGCAAAGCCTAAAATACGTGCAGAGAATTCTACTTTGCCTAAATCAGAATATACCTTTTCAATTTTAGCTAAATCCCCTTCATAAACAGTCTTTTCAAGCAACTCAACCTTCTTTAATTCACTTAATTTGCTGTAGTCCGTGATGCCCTGTTTTTTCAGTTTGGCAGCGAGTACCTTGTAGTATTCGTTAATCTGGGAAATTTTTCTCTCGCGGGCGTGCTCAGTCATTGTTTTACGGTGTAACAGCAAGTATTTCTCATACATAGCAACAGAAGTGGAGTCATAGAGAGAAGGAGAAATACAAAAACCAGCGGCAAATAACACATCATTATAGCGTGATTTGTAAGTATCCATGGGGGTGACTGAGGGCGCAATGATTGCTTTTCCGCCGAACGAAAAGGAATATACAGGCTGCTTTTCTATGTTTTCAATAAGTGCAGGGGGAATGGAACCATTTATTACTGCATTGCAAGGAAAGCAGTCATCGCCCAAAGATTCGATGTTACCAGGCAATGATAATTCGCTAACCTGACTGCAATCATAAAATGCTTTATTGCAAAGCTCTGTAAGGCTAGATGGAAGAGAAATCTCAGTAACAAATCCACAACGCGAAAAAGCATGGAAGCCTACTTTTTTTGTACCTTCCGGAATTTCCACCTTACCTGCTTTTGAAGGAGGACAACAAATAAGCTGCTGACCATCCTTGGAATAGACGATACCATCTATGCTTTTATAGGTTTCGTTATTAGGGGATACTGTAATCTCTCGGGTGTTTTTATAATCAAAAGTATCGTACCCCAGTTTTTGTAAACCAGCAGGAAGAAAGACTGTTTCGACTTTACCAGAAACAAAGTATGAGGCTATTTCTGTTACACCTTCCGGTACAACCATATCAGGACCGCCATGATATTCGACGAGTTTTCCGTCTTTAATGACAAATTGATCTTCCATAATACCTTTCCCCCGTATTACTCAATCATTACCGTTGCTCTTCTGCTGCTTTATTGGCAGGATGCTTTGCAGGGGAACGGAGGTCAGGAAGGGTAGAATTAACCGGTATTCCGGTAAGACTACCAGACTGAAACTCACGATACATAATCTCTGCCAACGCATTTTTTAGGGCAGCATATTTCTTGGGATCGCTAAAGAGGGCACCAAATACCTCGCGGCTTTCTTTAAAGGAATCCATGGCGGTTTTATCATATGCTTTTGAGAAAACGCTGTTCACGAAAATTTGTTCGCCATCCTGCTGGGCGGACTTGCGTAACACGTCATCCTTTGCCATTTTCTCCATGAGGATTCCCGCCAGGATCTTGTCACCATCGGTGATCTCCCCGGCATAATGCTCGTTGAATTTTTCAATGACCTCTTCCAGCTGGCTCTTCTTTTCTACTTGGGCAGTGGAGCTCTTGATAGTTGCAGGTTCATACTGACCGACAACATCTTTCTCTAGAGCGATGGAGCCCTTAAAGGTTTCTTCAAGTTTGTAATACTCCAGGGTGACCTTATTGCCAAGGTCCCAGATATCTTCGTTATCACCCGGCAGGAGGTGCGCAAGGTAGCTGCAGAAGATGTATTCCTTATGCAGGTCCTTATCAAACATACGCACAATCTGGGTGATGTAGTTATACCACTTTACAAAACTGCGAACCTGTCTACGGAAGTCATAACGTTCCTGCTGGTCAAGTTTATGGTTGTACCTTTCAGCTATGGGTAGCAGGGCATTTGTAATCTTACCCTGAAGCGAACTGTTTTTCCTGTTGTTTTCAGGATCAAGGTAGATGGATGTAACGACTGCGACATCCTCATCCGAATAAACGTTATACTGCCTGAGCTTTTTCTGCGCAGAATAGATCAGGTCTACATTGATCTCAGACTGGAGGCTGGTTTCAGAGTAGAAGGCCTGGAATGCATTTTGAATATCTTCTGCACTGTTTACAAAGTCCAAGACAAAGGTGTCCACTTTGCCAGGGCAGGTGCGGTTGAGACGGCTGATCGTCTGTACTGCTTTTACGTCACGCAGTTTTTTATCGATAATCATTGTGTGCAGAAGGGGCTCATCAAAGCCAGTCTGGTACTTTTCGGCAACGATTAATACATCCCCCTGTTCGTGGAAAACTGCTTTTGTCTGGCCTTCGGTGACCTTGTTGCCGTCACAATCCTTATTCATATTGCCTTCGGTATATTCCATGCCGGGAACATCCGGATCTTTTACGGTTCCGGAGAATGCAATCATGACTTCCAGAGTATTATAGCCTTGACTCTGAATATATTTCTGCACTTCATGGAAATAGCGAACGGCAGCAAGCCTAGAGGCCGTAACGACCATCATTTTACCTTTACCGCCAATTGCTTTACTGGTGACCTCCCGGAAAGTCTCTACGATGATGGCGGCTTTTTGCTGGATATTATACGGGTGCAGTTCCGTATAACGACGTATCAGCTTCATTGCTTTTGAGGAGGGAACCTCCGGGTTATCGGGGGTATTTTTAGCTACTTTATAACAGGTCTTATAAGTGGTATAGTTAGCCAGCACATCCATAATAAAGCCTTCTTCGATGGCCTGGCGCATGCTGTAAACATGGAAAGGATGAAAGCTGCCGTCTTGATGCTCTTCCCCAAAGATTTCAAGGGTTTTATCCTTTGGAGTAGCGGTAAAGGCAAAGAAGCTGAGGTTCTTATGCTTGCCGGCAGAAACAAGCTCCTGAAGGAATTTATCGTTTTCTGCATCCAGTTCCTCTTCGGCTTTTCCTTCAAACTCGGCATATTCTGCGAGTGCTTCCGTGGTGTCGGCAAGTGCCATTTTCAGCTTTGCCGCACTTTGACCAGTCTGGCTGCTATGGGCTTCATCTACAATAACCGCAAAGGATTTACCGACTGTGTCACCTACAAGATTATATATGACGGGGAATTTTTGCAGGGTAGTAACGATGATCCGTTTTCCGTTCTGCACGGCTTTTAAAAGGTCCTGCGACGTTTTTTTCTCATCAATCAAGGCTACAGTGCCAAGGGTATGATCAAAGCCATTGATAGTGTCCTGTAATTGACTATCAAGTACCTTCTTGTCCGTAACAATAATAACAGAGTTAAAGACGGCCTTGTTTTCTGCATTGTGCAGGCTTGCAAGACGGTAAGCTGTCCATGCGATACTATTGGACTTACCGGAGCCAGCACTGTGCTGTATCAGATAATTGTGGCCAGGACCAAAGGTGCGGGCGTGTTCAACCAGTTTCCGCACAACATCCAGCTGGTGATAGCGGGGGAAAAGGATCTTCTCGGATACAAGGGTCCTCTGACGCCCATC
>JAKSRZ010000066.1 GCA_024403375.1 Lachnospiraceae bacterium | reverse complement strand
TGATAACCTTTATGATAATCATTAAAGCATCCCCCGGCTTTCTTATTTCTTTCACCGACTACTGTTTTCCCTTTACCGTCGGTATGCTGATGCAGTCCTGCTCCCTCCTCATAGCAGCTTCCATTGTGCTTTCCGTTACAGATTACGGTAGCTCCCTTCACGTCTATGCACTTACGTGTCGCCATAACAAACACAATTATCAATATAGTTAGCCATATGAATTCAAGACCAAACTCCCTTATTTTCTCATTCATCTTCTTCCTCCTCATTACGAGAAGTATACTCACTATTGTAGTCATAGATTACTTTTACTATTTCAGGAAGCCACTGGGCTTTTAACCCATTTTGCCAAATAGTACTGACAATAGACGTAGAGGTTACCTGCTCTTCTTTTTTACCTTCAGCATCGCATAAGAACCAGCCCTTAAAAAAATATCCCTCTCTTTCAGGTCTCGGAAGTTCCGGGGGCTTTTGTCCATTTAATACTTTTATACTTTTAATCTCAAAACCAATCGGTTTATCTGCCTCTCTTTTCCAATAATCCAGATAATCAAGCTTAGTCATGTATTCACACGCCTCATAAATGGCGTACAAATGGGTATCTGTTATATATTTCAACGGTTCGGAATCTGATATAAACTTCCCGCTGCCGTCTTCTCTTTCATTCCATCCAACAAACAAATAACCTGATTTATGCGGACTGAAAAAAGCGGTTTCAGCCTTATCCCCATAACAAACCCGTTTTGTTAATGCATCGTCTCCGTTCATCTGTTCAAACGTCAGATTAATACAGACAGGTGACCAGACGGCATACAATTTATGGTCATCAGCTATCTCACATACAGTTTCCTTCGTTATCGTTCTCTCTTTTGTATTATCATTTGACAGACTCCATCCTTCGAACTTATAACCTTCCTTTTCAGGAGTCGGCAACATATAGTACTTATTTCCATACAAAATATTTTCATAGTCATTACTTGAAATTCCTTTGAATGCATTAATCCCCTCTCTGCCCGGAATCCCACATTCAAAATTAAACTCATACTGTAAACGAATTGCTTTCTTTTCCCAGACTGCATACAATGTGTGGTTTTCGTCCTTCCGGCACTTTGTTCCCTCAGTGCAATAATTGCCCCAGAATCCATTACCCGATTCCATTTCCCTGAAGGACCAATTCACGAAGTTGTATCCCTCCATTTGAGGAACAGGTAAAACGTACTGTTCATCTGCATGAATGATTCTGTTGTTTTCCGACAGTTCATATGTTTTATATTCAAACGGAGAATAGTACACATTGACCAAAGTCCCCTTTTGTCCCATCATACCTTCATCGTTTTTAATAAGCTTTTCCGGATGAAGGCAAAAGTCCTCATTGTAGTCATATTCAACTACGTATGGGTTTCCTTCCCATTGAGCATACAGTGTCAAATATCTTTTATTATCCCTTACACTAAGTGAAACACTCTCCCCGGGATAAAATCTTTCACCATGCCCTGCCTTGTCCGTAGTCCAGTATCCTATATCGTGGTACCCACTTCTTCGAAATGTGTTCTGATTGATTCTGAATTTCCCTTCAAGTTCTGCACTATCGTCCCACACAGATCCACTTTCTGCTCCATTTCCGTCATAATGTATACCTACTCTTGGCAACGGTGTACTTGCAGGTGTTGGTGATACAGGCTTTTCCGTAACGGATGGAATCCACGACGGAATCGGGGTTGGTGTAGCCTTTACAGGTGCTTTTGTCAGCGAAGGCATGTATTCCGTTGATCCCGATATACTGTACAGAGCCGTTTTCCTTACAGCCTCTTTGTCCCCCCATGAAATTCCGCTCAAAAATCTATTCAACTTGTCCATGGTGTCACTGTCTTGTGGTTTCTTAAGCGAGATTTTGTAGTCCATATAGGTTTTTCCGGTGTCAGAGTCCCCCGTTCTCGCATCATAAGCCCTTATAGTATTAAAAGAAACTGCAGTCAATCTACCTTCATTCATCTGAAACTGTTTCTTTACTTCGTTACCATATCCCAATGCGACCAGCGTATCGACTATGTCATCAATCTCCACATAATCGACTGCCGCCGTACTGTTATACTTAAAGCCGGATATTGAATCCGCGCCATTGAAGTTTTTCTTTGTTATCTCGGCGATTTCAGGTAAAGATACGTCTCGTTCCACACCGTTGATATAAAAATATGTATCAGACTCATACTTTATCTCCGCGTTTGGATCATAAGTACTATAGTTACGTCCACTCAGCCCTTCCCCGTCAACCAACACCCCATAATTACTGTCATGACGTTCAATGGGAGGGCTTGCATATACTGCATTATTTGTCAGTAAGAGACAAATAATAAGGCTTAACGTGATTCTTTTTCTAATGTTCACACTTTCACCTCACGGTTTGTGAAAAGTGCCTTGATATGTACTTTCTTCTTCCGAAAGAGTTTATACAAATGTCATTATAAGAAATATGTAGTTCCAAAAGATCGCTGTCCTTTACTGCTTTCAGCTCAGTTTCCTCCGTAATCACTCCATTTACCAAAACAACAATTTCCTCTATCTCTTGCCCTTCCGCCATAATTGCTTCCATTTCCGGCTTGAGCAAATATGATGCCATAGAATATGCAAATGCATTCTTCACAATTCCTATGATGTTGTCCTCATATATGTGATTCTTCAGTGCTTCCGCCGCATTACCACAAGCAAAGTCAAAAGCTTTGTCGAACTCTCGTACCTGCTTGATTTCATCAGCCAGAACCGCTTTTTCATACCCTACCAAAAATGTGCAGAACACAAAGTATATAGAAAAGATAATTAAAAGTTTTCCCCTGCTAATCATAATCTTCCCTGTTGTCAATCGAGTACATGTAGTACTGTTCCATAAGGAAATGCCCCTCATTCAGTATAAAGAGTGATATGCTTCCAAAAATAATCAGAATGTAAAAAATTCGACCAAACACTTTATTCATGTATATACACCACACACCCTTTAGGAACCATAAATGCTCCCTCTTCAAGTCCATTTCTTATTTCGTCATCTCTTGTTATATACAGATAATCTGAAAGTTCAGCATTCCTTTGTCCTTCCAACTGTAATAGTTCCAGCTTAATTTCTTTGTTTTTCAGCATATATATTTCCTCATATGTAGCGAGATAGCTGTCTTGGGATATTGCTCCGTCCTCGTATATTTCGTTCAGAAACGCCATCTTAAGTTGCTCAGCTTTTTCATTTTTAATAAAGTCGTACCTTTGTAATCTGCATACTGTCGGCAAGAAAAACAGCAGTATCATTCCAGTTAATATATATAATATTCCCTCTGAAGTCCTCATATCTCACCTATATCACGAGCAGGTTCATCATCTGCTCGTAAGCCTTTATTATTATCCCGGTAACCATGGAAAGAACAAGCAACGCCGATACAAGAATACAAATATCAAAAGCCATATCAGGCACTTCACTATTCTTCATAATTATTTCTGCGTAAACGTTAATGATTCAATGCAACCATTACTGTTTCTCTTAAGTTCACATGAAAAGCTTGCCATTGGATTAATATAATTATCACCTGAATCCTTCGTTTTATTGTCCATTTCCTCTATTGTTTTCGCTCCATAACTAAACAGAATGCCGGTCTGATTTGCGTCTTCTGTATGATTCTGTTTATAAGCGCCATTTTTCACATAAATCTTTATGTTGTCATCCTCCTTCAGGCCTTTAATCAGCTTTCTTACTTCCGATCCGGATGCTGTACTGCCTGTGTTTTCATAAAGAGCATATTCTATGTCAGAGTATTGACTCACCAAGGAGTCATACTGTGCATTGGTATTTGAAATCGAAGTTTTTGATTTATTAAAAATCGTCATCCCTATTGCCACAAATCCCACTGTTAAAATAATACCTACAGAAAATAAAAGAATATTTTTAGCTGTTTCCATTAATATCTTCCTCCTCAATAATTTGTTTTATCTCTATCCCGCACAATGCGGCATTTTCATCCTTGTTTACAGTTATCCTGAATAGCTTAAGTGGATTTATGTACTTGCTTGAATCCGTCTTCCTTAGTTCTCCCCATGAACTTATTTCAGAAAGGCGATATGTGTACTCTTCAGGATTTGCGACTGTAATAACTATTTCAACATCATACTCTGTTCCCACCTGTTTAAGGTATCTGATTACCTTATTCCCATTGACAGATAAGTCTTCATATTTGTTTAGTTCGTACTCCGCTACTTCGTTCAGTACTTTTTCTTCTCGTTCTGCCAGCTTTACTGCCGTTGTTGCCGCAGTTCTGTATATATTCATTCCGATAAAGATCAAGGATACAGTGACAATCAGACCGGCAGCCAGCATTATAAATTCCTTTGTTACGGACATTTTCCCTCCTACAATATTCCCGGATTCTCCAATAGTCCGAAAAGATCTGTAAGTTCATAAACAGATGATTTCAGAAAGGGTATAATAAAATATCCAAAGATAACTATGATTCCCGGAAGCCAGGCCACAATATCCAGCATACTTTTCTTCTTATCCAGGTCAATTGTCTCCGAAAGTTCCTCCATTTTTTCCATACATTCTCGATTTCCGCTTACATCAGAAAACGCCTCATATATTCCAACCTCGTCAATAGCTATAAATCCGTCCGCCAATTCGGTGAACAGTGGATTTTTTTCGCTTCCCTTTGTTTTCAGCCTTAACAAAGCCTCATATGGGCCTGTGGCATACGTATTTATGCATTCCTTTATTTCCGACTTGAATACGTCAGCAAATAATTCCAGGTCCGTCAGCAGATTTACAACACTCAAGGTATTAAAACCACGTTCCATGAGCAGGATTGTCTGAAATCGCTTAATTTCCTCGGAAGATGCCTTCTTTCTGATTCCACAGTCCATATACAATCTCAAAAGAGGCAACATTCCGGTCATAACAGAAATCATCAGAACAATTGTTCCTTCGTACCAATGGACCTTCAGATTGTCATATTTCTCAACTCGTCTTAATATCTCGCTGCAGCATGCCTCCTCGTAATTTCTGAATCTGTTACCGGAGTTATCTCTGAAAAGCTTCAAAATCTGCTCTTGGTCGGTCATTCCTCCGCTGTTTACAATTGATTTTACTGAGCTGAGAATTGCCTCCTCCATTTTCTGTTTCTGCTGAGGTTTTGCCAGTACCACTATTCTGTCTATATTCTCGACTCTGCTGATTACTGCTTTTCGTTCAGAATCCCTTTGAGTAAATAAAAAGAACATTCCAACAGTCATAGTGATAACGGTAATAAAAAGCATTTTCAGAATCAGTGCGGAAGTTTTCATTTTTCTTCCACTGTCATTAATTCGGCGTCGAAAATTATAAAGAGTTTTACTGTCCGTCCTTTCAACGTAGTCATCGAACAAGTTAATAACCTGTCCGTTTTTTTCCTTGGTTCTTCCGAATCCGAGCTGTTTTTCTCCGTTCCATTTCATTTCCTCGGAATTGTCTTTCAATACTGATACAACAAAACCTGATGTCAAAAAGGCAATCAAAATAATGAATATGCCCGTCCCCTCATAAAACGTTGTGAGTCCGGCAGATAGTGCCAGTGCTGTCTTCTTGACGATCCCCATCAAAAGAACCGGAAAAACTGCTACAAACATATAGCCCGAGAAGACATACTTTCTCTTTTTTCTTGAATAAATTTCATCAATTATTTCAAGTCTCAAAAGTTCTATATTGTCCGAAAAGGTCATTCCCTCACTGTCACCATTTTCGGAGGTCTCATATGCCTGTATAAGAAATAGTTTTAAGAATCTGTTTTTGTGTGGATTTTCAATATACTCTCTGACTGCTTTTCTTCGATTATCCACCAGCAGAATCCTGCCCATTTCCGCAGCATTTTTGACAATTTCTTCCGACTTTCCTTCTGCTCCTCTCATAACGGCATCCGGAACGTTTTTCAGATAAATATATTTCCTTTTTACTTCCGCCAGATAATAAATAAGTTCTCCAAGTAAAGCGTCTTCTTTTCTTTTTATTTCCCATTCAGGGACACTCATAAACAGAAGCCCACCTAAATAAAGGGCAGATACTATCGAGTATGCCGTTATTTTCCCTTCAACGAAAATGTTGAAAACCACAATTGCAATAAAACATATTCCTGACACAATCCATGTCTTTCTACAGCATTTTAGTGCCATATGAAGTATTGTTTTTTCAGAATACGGACATATTTTTCTGTACCGATCCATTATTGCTTTTCTAAGTCCTATAAAGGCATATGATATTCCCATCTTTCTCCACCTCATTTATATATGCTACCCGGCGTTCTCCTCCATTGTTTATAATATGAACATCATATTTGAGTGTTGAAAGCACCTCTTCGTAAGCGGCCTTTTCCTCGCCTATTCCTCCTGCATTGATTCTTGCCGCCACAAAATCTGTAATCATGTCTTCGGTAGATTTATAGTGTGCAGTAAACAGAACCTTTCTTGCATGTTTCGAAACATTTATTGCCAGATTAGCCATCTGGGGTGAGCAGATTTCTCCGACCGCAAATACCTGTCCGGTAGTTTTCTTTGCAAAGCTCAGCACCCGGTCCTCCGTAAACTCATCAGAAACCCTCATTGTCAAAGTGTTGGCATTGGGTAAGTACTCTCGTACATTCAGTTCGAAACTGTCATATTCAATAACCCTTATGCTGTTCTTTTCACCAATCTTTAAGAGCATTGCTCTAAGCAATGTTGTTTTTCCTGATGCCATCTCACCGGTAACCGCGATACATCCACCATCGTCAAGAATTTTTGTAATAATCTTCCTTGCCTCTTCCTCCTTAACAAGGTCCTCAATACATATGTTGGTGACCGTATCAAACTTTCTGATAAGTCCAACCCATGCATCTGTAAGTGGTGGCCTTGAGACTGATACTCTTCTGCCGTCCGGTGTATCCACCACCAGCATAGGATTTTTCTTTGTCAGTTCGGGGGATACTGTGTTCAGCACAAGATTTCTGAGTATCCTTATAAGCTCATCCTCCGTTCCAAAGGATATAAACTCTAATTTGTAAAGCCTCCCTTCCATAACCACGTGGACGCTGTCTTTAGATTTTTTATTGGTTCTTATATGCTCCGAATCTGTCATAGCGGCTATTTCGTCGCGATAGTCATAAAGGTTTTTAGACACTCCTGACAATCCCAACTGAATTTCTTCGATACACCCCTTCTGCCAGTTCAGAATATCTATCGCACCAAGTCCTGTTGAGTATATATACAATAATTCAGCCAGCACCTTCAGCCTGGTATCATCGGAAATGCTTAAATTCAGCTCTCGTTCGGCTGCAATTATGTCAGCTCCTTCAATGCAGTTTCTTTCTCCGACAATTCTCTTTAAGCAGCTTTTCCACAAGGAACAGAAGGCGTAATCTCCATGCGTCATTCGTAGTTCTGCCAGAAGTTCATAAAACACAACAACAGGATCGGTTTCGTCAAGTATTTCTGCAGTTTTCTCTCTGCTTAGTGCCAGGTCAGTCCGCAAATATTCTTCAATTAGTTCACAGACAATTTCCCTGGCTCCCGCAGACCCTGAGCAGCATTCTCTTATGGCATCAACTACTGCTTTATTTGTTCTGACTGTATTTTCAGCAGCCTTACCGTTAAATCCCGGGTGCCTTTCCGCATAGCTTACATAGTCATTCAGCATTTCACGTATCTGGTTCAGCAAAGTGTCAAAATCCATTCTGTTTGTTTCTTTTCGCCCGTTATTGTTGGCGAAGAGTAACAGCCATCCTGCTATTAAAACTGCGGCAGAAATGCACATAAGAACAATAGCATCAGCAGCTTCCATACACTTCGCATGCCTCCATAATTGCAGCTTCGGTCTTCTGTATCTGTCGTAGAAACTCCGGAACTTCGTTTTTCTTAACTGCCTTCTTTTGGTCTGTGAACAGGCGGTTTATCTTTCCCCCTGATGCTGCGTCCCTTATGTTGGGATCTGCTGAAATGCCCATCGTCCGCCCTCCATTCGTTTCTTTATGAATCAGGCGTTCAAATATGTTCACCGTAGCTGACGAATCCTTCAGCACTCCGTTAACTAAATAAAGGCTTTTCGTTGTATTGATGATATCCGGACATTGCTTTATAAATTTCTGCCATGCCCTCTCTGATTGTGGCAAGACGCATACTACCGCATCGCTTCCGGCAATTACAGATTTTGATAATTCGTTAATCTCATCTCCGATATCTATATAGCAGTAGTCGTACACTCTCTTCATATCCCCCATTATAAGGGCGGTTATAGCCATTTTTGCCTTGTCCGCCGTAGTTCCGCACGGCATATATGGAAACAGATCCAGTGTATCTATCGTTGTTTTTACGGCACAGTCCCGTATATCTGAAGCAGTAAGTCTCCCTTGGCGAAATGTCTGCCAAAGTGCCCAAAGTCCGCTTTTTGAATATATTTCTCTTGAGCCTGCTGATGCTATGTTTTCATCAAAAAATTCTTCGATATTCTGAGGTCTGCCCGGTAGCTGCGTAAGTGCCACAATCGTTTTTTCTTTACGTGCCGTGGCTGCCCCTGTCGTAGCCATAATAGTAGTTGTTCCCGTCCCTCGGAACGGGCTATAGAATGCTATTATTTTCCCCATTTTTGTTCCCCTTTACATACCTGTGCATCCCCCATTCCCCTCGTGGCGGACGTATTGCATAAATTTCATCATCTTCAAATTCCGGAACTTGTCCGGTAAATTCCAATCGTCTTTCTCTAAGCATAATAAGTCTGATGATACGAATCATTTCCTCCTTCGAGCCAAACCGTAAGAACTCCGGAAATATAATTTTTGAGCCATCGTACCCTATTCCGCATTGGCATATGTCATGATTATTTCCAATCAATGCACAGCTTCCCAGGTACAGTTCCACTTCCTTCGTTTCAAACAAGGGCGAAATAATGCCGTAAGAAAAAACGGAGAAAATCTCTGCCGAAGAAAGAAAAAGTATTTCCTGTTCCGTCAGTACCCATGAAGTATCAGCTGCTAGTTTTGCGTACATATTTCTTAATTCGACTTCGGAAAAGGCTTTATTTCCTCTGTTAATTGCACAAAGAACCGCTTTCTTTTCTTTCAGTAAGAGTATTCGTAAAATCATTGTTGCAGAAAGAAGTCTCCCATTTCTGAATGGAAAATAGTGACGGCAAATCAACTCAGCACTTATTTTCCGTTCTATCATGTAGTGCTGAATGCTTTTTTCTGATACCTCGTCCACGCTTTGAGCAATTTCCTCGCAGATATGTCTTAATCCTACATCAAGGCAGACTTTGTCCATATATGCTTCTTGTCCATATTAAATTGTTGTTCATTTGGGTGTTATTCAGTCCGACAAGGAAGGTCTGACTGTTTTCAGATAAATGATTATAAAAGAATTACATCCAAGAAAATCATATCAACCGGAAGCATCTTTGTAAAGCTTAATCCGCTTTCTTCGGTGTAGAAAAACAGCCCTCGAAATTGTGCACATTTCACAAAGTTTCTGCTTCTACTTGTGTTTGCCATTTCAATAAGCTATTATAATTAATTTAATGGCACAAATGAAAGGGGGACTTATTCCATGAGCGAAGAAAAAAAGAACTTTTTAAAAATGCTTCCCTACAGCGATTCTGAAGTTGATCGTTTTCTTTGTTATGATAATGCGGAATATTTTCCAAACCGTGATTCCATTGCCAACAAAATTCAGATGGAATCCGGTAACGTAGTGAAATACTATGGTACTGCAGTTCAAACTAAAACCATTAAAATCGGTGGCGATCAGCCGGCTGAGCAAGATGATGAGTCTGACGAAGACTATCAGGCATCACTCCCTCTTTCGACAGATACCGACGAGAATGAATAAAAGCAAATAGGAGGACCCTTATGAAACTTTGGGGCGGACGTTTTACAAAAGAAGAAAACCAGCTTGTACATAGCTTTAATGAGTCTCTGTCATTCGACAGAAGATTCTACGCTCAGGACATTAAAGGCAGTATTGCTCACGTTACAATGCTGGCAAAAGTCGGAATCCTTACTGATTCTGAAAGGGATCAGATTATCGAAGGTCTGAATGGTATCAAAGCCGATATTGACAGCGAAAAACTTGCATTTAATGATGCTGAAGATATTCATTCATTTGTGGAAGCAGAGTTAATCGATCGTATAGGTGACGTAGGAAAGAAGCTTCATACCGGTCGTTCAAGAAATGACCAGGTTGCTTTGGATATGCGTCTTTATGTTCGTGATGAAATTGATGAGTTGCTTCCTCTCATCAAAGACCTTCAGAAAGAGCTTCTTCAGCTTATGGAAGCTAATATCGATACATACATGCCCGGATTCACTCATCTGCAGAAAGCTCAGCCTGTAACTCTTGCCCACCATCTGGGAGCATATTTCGAGATGTTTTCACGAGATTATCAGAGGCTTGAAGACAACAGAAAGCGTATGAACTATTGTCCTCTCGGTGCAGGTGCTCTTGCGGGTACAACATATCCTCTGGACAGAGAGCTTACCGCAAGTCTTCTTGATTTTTACGGTCCTACACTTAATTCTATGGATTCCGTATCAGACAGAGACTATTCCCTTGAGCTTCTTTCAGATTTGTCAATTTGTATGATGCATCTCTCCCGCTTCTGTGAGGAGATTATTATGTGGAATTCCAATGAATATCGCTTCATTGAACTGGACGATTCCTATTCTACAGGTTCCTCAATTATGCCGCAGAAAAAGAATCCTGACATCGCTGAGCTTATTCGTGGCAAGTCAGGCAGAGTATACGGTGCACTTGTAAGCCTTATGACCACAATGAAGGGCCTGCCTCTTGCTTACAACAAAGATATGCAGGAAGATAAAGAGGGCGTATTTGATGCAATTGATACTGCTAAAGGCTGCCTTGCACTTTTCACAGGTATGCTTAAGTCTATAACTGTTAACAAAGCCAACATGGAGGCCAGTGCAAAGAATGGCTTCACCAATGCTACAGATGCTGCGGATTGGCTTGTAAAAAACGGCGTTCCCTTCAGAGATGCTCACGGCATCATCGGAACTCTCGTGCTCACCTGCATCGAAAGGGATATTTCTCTGGATGAGCTTCCTCTTGAAGAATACAAAAAAATCTCCCCCGTGTTTACAGAAGAGATTTACGAAGCAATTAAGATGAAAACCTGCGTTGATAAGCGTAACACTATCGGTGCTCCCGGCAGAGACGCAATGGAAAAGGTAATCGCCATATACAAGGAAAAACTCAATTAATCGTTCTCATAATAAAAGAAGTCCGGTGATGACTCATATCACCGGACTTCTTTTGTACATATTAATTTGCTGAGTTAGCTTTTACTTTAATCCAAAGCTCAGAAAGTCTTGTTCTTAAGTACTCATTATCATTAAAGCTTTCATCAAGAGCATATCCTACTCTGGGGATGTATGCCTCATTTCCTTCATACTCGCCGCCTGCAGCAGTCATTTCTTCAAATACACTCTGCACAGGTGATGTATATCCTACGCCTAATGTGTTTGCAGCTGCAGCTTCATGAGTAAGCATGTAATTAATGAACTTGTTTGCGAGTTCGGGGTTCTCTGCATTTGCAGGGATAACCATGGAATCAAACCAAAGGTTTGTGCCACATTCAGGCATATAATA
>JAKSRZ010000065.1 GCA_024403375.1 Lachnospiraceae bacterium | reverse complement strand
CCAAGATCTCTCAGATTTTTTACTTCAACCAGTTCTATTGTGTCCGGTAATTGCAAGTCCTTTGTAAGTCTTTTTGTATTGCCCGGAAGTATGCACTTTGTGTATCCGAGTTTTGCGGCTTCCTTGACTCTTTGGGGCAGCATGGACACAGAGCGGATTTCGCCCGTCAATCCTATTTCTCCGAAGGCAATCGTAAGGTCACCTACGGGCTTGTTTCTGTAGCTGGACAGTATCGCCATAATAATTGCAAGATCGAGTCCGGGCTCGTTAAGCTTCATTCCGCCTGCCACGTTTACGTAAACATCACAGTCTGCAAGGCTTATACCAAGTCGCTTTTCCATAACGGCAATCAGCAGGTTTACGCGGTTGTAATCCACACCTGCCGCTGTTCTTCTGGGCATCTGGTAGCTTGTTCGAGACACAAGTGCCTGCACCTCCACAAGAATAGGGCGTGTACCCTCCATCACGCATGTAACAACGCTGCCGGGTTCCTCAGAGGGTCTTCCTTCAAGCATATATTGTGAAGGATTGCTGACCTCTTTCAGTCCGCCTCCCTGCATCTCAAACACACCGATTTCATTTGTGGAACCAAATCGGTTTTTAACTGCACGAAGGATACGATAGGCTGCTGAATTATCGCCCTCAAAATACAGCACGGTGTCCACCATATGTTCAAGCATTTTAGGGCCTGCAACGGTGCCTTCCTTTGTCACATGACCTACTATGAAAATTGTTATGTTATTGTCTTTTGCGATTCTTAATAGAACGCTGGTGGCTTCTCTTACCTGTCCGACGCTTCCCGGTGCTGAATCCAGTTGTTCCCTGTACATAGTCTGAATAGAGTCTATTACAACAACTTCGGGTTTTGTTGACACAAGAAGTTCCTCTATATCGTTAAGGCATGTTTCTGCAAGAAAAAGAACATTATCTCCAAATGTACCTAAACGATCTGCACGAAGCTTTGTTTGTTCGGCAGACTCCTCTCCTGATATGTACAAAATGCTATGATCCTTTAGCGATTGGCACATCTGAAGAAGAATTGTGGACTTTCCTATTCCCGGATCTCCTCCCACAAGAACCAGGGAACCCTGTACTATTCCGCCTCCCAGCACCCTGTCGAATTCCTTTATGCCCGTTTTTATTCTTTCCTGTTTTTCAGGGGCTATCTGCGAAAACGGTTTAGGTGTCTTATCTGCTGAAATTGGACGTCGTGCCGCTGTACCCGCTACCGTTCGCCTCTCTTCAGGTGCTTCCACGCAGGTGTTATAACGCCTGCAGACAGGGCAATTTCCAAACCATTTTGGAGACTCATTGCCGCATTCGGAGCAATAGAATAATGTTTTTGTCTTTGCTGTCATAAAACTCCTCATATAATTACGTCAAAGCGTGAGAGTAGAAAAAGAGATTGTACCTTACGGCACAATCTCTGTACGTGACTTTGTTACTTTCTTTCGATAACGACTTCCTGAGCAACTCCGGACTCCAGATCCACAGAAACTGAAAGTTTTCCGCCCATGTTGGTTGCCATTTTACCAAGAGACTTTCCGTTCAGAGTTATCTCATACTCTGTATCATCTTCAAGACCAAGCGTAATCTGTGTTGTTCCTTCGCCTTCTACCTGGAATGTCACCTTGTTGCCTTCACATTTTAAGTTTTCAACACTTGTTCCCGGTGTAGACTCATAAACAAACATATCATTCTTTTCAAGACGTGTAAGTTCTCTGAAAGTCTTGCACTTATAAACATCACCATTAAACTCAAAATCTGAGAGTTTTGTCTTTTCGAAAAGTGTGTAATCACCAAATCCGATGCTTCCATCCGCTTTGGTACGTATCAATTCTGCCATTTTATAAACCTCCGTCGCATGTTCATGCGATAATTTATATTGCTATTATAGCAACGTACAGAGGAAAATCAAATTATCAAACAATAAACTTTAACTCACCTTTTTCTGTAGTAACCTCAATTTTCTTGAGGCCGGGATTTTTCAGGAACTCTTCTGCCACCCGGTCCTCCACCCTTGTCTGTACGGCACGGCGGATAGGACGTGCTCCGAATTTCTTATCAATTCCCTTCTGCAGTATGTATTCGCAAACAGATTCGTCATAAATGAATTCTGCACCCATCTGCTCCAGACAGCGTTTTTTGAGAATTTCCAGCTGCATTCTGGCAATTTCCTTAAAGGTGTCATTATCGAGAGGTCTGAACACGATTGTCTCATCGATTCGGTTGAGGAATTCGGGCTTGAAAATGTTCTTAATCTGCTCCATTACGCCTTCTTTCATTCTTTCGTAGTTGGCGTTCGCATCGTCTCCACCCACAAATCCAAGGTGCTTAGGGTTCATAATAGCCTGAGCTCCTGCGTTGGAAGTCATAATGATAATGCAGTTCTTGAAGCTTACCTTTCTGCCGTTGGAATCTGTAATATGGCCGTCCTCCAAAACCTGAAGCAGTATGTTAAATACATCCGGATGTGCCTTCTCCAGTTCATCAAAAAGGAGCACGGAGTAAGGTTTTCTTCGTATCTGTTCAGAAAGCTGTCCGCCTTCTTCATGTCCCACATATCCGGGAGGAGAACCAATGAATTTTGAAACGCTGTGCTTCTCCATGTACTCGGACATATCTACGCGTATCATAGCATTCTCGTCACCGAACATAGCTTCTGCAAGGGCTTTTGAAAGTTCGGTTTTTCCGACACCTGTAGGGCCAAGGAAAAGGAATGAGCCAATCGGTCTGTTTGGATCCTTTAAGCCTACGCGTCCTCTTCTGATTGCCTTTGAAACTGCATCCACTGCATCATTTTGGCCCTTAACCCGAAGTTCGAGAATTTCTGAAAGCTTAAGCAGACGCTCTCCTTCACTTGCCTGAACCTTTTCAAGAGGAATTTTTGTCCACTGGGAAATTACTCTTTCAATATTTTCCGCCTTAAGTTCAGCAGTTTTCTTTGACTTTTTCTTAGTCTCTTTTTTTGTATTTTTCAGAAGAGATGAAAGTTCAGCCTCACGATCGGCAAGCTGTGATGCTTCTTTCATTTTATTTGAAATAAGGGCCTTTTCCAGGTCTTTCTGAACCTTTTTAAGCTCTGCTTTGAGACTTTCTGTTTCTGTTGAGCCTGTATCAATATCAAGATGCAATCTTGCAGCAGCCTCATCCATGGCATCAATGGCTTTATCCGGAAGGAATCTGTCGTTAACGTATCTCGATGTGAGCTTCGCACACGCAATAAGTGCTTCGTCGGATATTTTTATGTCATGGTGCTTTTCGTAAGAAGGCTTAAGGCCTCTTAAAATCTCTATTGTTTCTTCGACGGATGGCTCCTCTATTACCACTCTCTGGAAACGACGCTCCAATGCCGCATCTTTTTCAATGTGTTTTCTGTATTCTTCCAGTGTGGTGGCACCGATCATTCGAAGTTCGCCACGAGCCAAGGCAGGTTTTAATATGTTTGCCGCATCCATTGATCCTTCTGCACCGCCTGCACCGATAATCGTGTGCAGTTCATCCACAAAGAGGATAATGTCAGGTTCTCCGCATACTTCGTTGATAACCTGTTTGATTCGTTCCTCAAATTCTCCGCGATATTTTGTTCCGGCAACCATTCCGGATATATCAAGAGAAAGAATTCTCTTATTTTTCATCATCTCCGGAACTTTTCCCGATGCTATACGGGATGCCAGTCCTTCAAGCACTGCTGTTTTTCCGACGCCGGGCTCACCTACAAGACATGGATTGTTCTTTGTCTTTCTGCAGAGAATCTGAATCAGTCGCTGAATTTCTGTCTCACGGCCGATGCAAGGGTCAAGTTTTCCGTCTTTTGCCAGTCTTGTGATATCTCTGGAAAACTGTTCGGTCATCATGTTTTTGGGCATGTTGTCATTGTTTCCGAAGGCTGCTGCATATTCCATACGTGCAGCGTTGGCATCGCCACCCATAACAAGAATCACCTCAGAAAAGACCTTTGCTATATTAACATCCAGGTCCTTAAGTATACGGGATGCCATGCATCCGCTCTCTTTTAATAGTCCGATGAGAATATGCTCCGTACCCACCTGTTTGTAGCCATAGTAAACAGCATCGCCTTCCGAGCCCAGCAAAACACGTCTTGCTGCCGGTGAAAATGCATCGTTACCATCGCTTTCTTCCACGGTATCAAACAGTGAGAGCTTTCGTGAGCTGTCCAGCAGTTTCTCAATCGTAACGCCGTTTTCTTCCAACACCTTTTTTGCTGCACCTTCTGTTTCCATAAGTGCAATCAGAAGATGTTCGGTTCCTACATAGCCCTGACCGATGTTCTCAGCTATTTCCATCGCCACCGCAATGGCCTTGCGGGCAGCTTTCGAGTATTTATCATCATGATTTTCCAGTGCTTCATCTCTAAACTTATTCATGATTTCCTCTTTACTTTCTTTTAGCAAACTGATTTTTAAGCAGAAGTGCCAGCAGAACAACGCAGCCTGCCACGGCAACTCCGGTTATTATTAACAGCCATTGCTGTTTTTGTTCATATTCTTCCAGTGTCAGCAGAAGTTCCTCATTGTAATCTGCCTTTATGGTAACGTAACTGACTTTCGCATCATTGACACGTTGGAAGGTCTGTTCAACTCTGTCGTACAAATACCATTTAAGCTCGTTTTCTTCGTTTTTCAAGGGTACCAGCAAAAATTCCGCAGGCACTGTAGGAGCTTCGTAAGCCACAAACGGTATGGAATCAATATAGAGTTTTGTTTCGGCAAAACCTTCCGGCACTTCTAATCCGGCTGCATTGGCCGAAGTATAAGTATGATGCTCCTCCAGGGTAAGCCCGTACTTTCCGTTTTCTGCAAATACTCCGTTTTTATGAGCTTCCCCTGTCACCTGATTCTGAGCCTCGGGAGTTATTGCGGGATTCTGTATTTCCGGCGTGGGTGTCGGTGTAGGAGTAAGCCCCTTAGGAATTCCGTTTTCGTCTGTATCAATTGTGTCCAGTCCCTCTCTTATAACAAGAACAGTATAGGTCTGGCGTTTTCCATTTTCTGCGGTAACTATGACTTTCACTGCATTGCTGCCAACCTGAAGCCCGGATTCTCCGGCAACTTCAACCTTTGCGTGACGTTCTTCCGGATTGGCCACAATTATAACTTTAGAGATTCCAAAAGGAACTTTCGCCCCATATTCATATGTATCCGTTTCAAATGCCGGGGAAATACGAAGGAGATTTCCTGACAGGTCATAAAGGGCCATGTCACTAAGAGAAGAATTTCCTGATAGACTTGCAGTACTTCGGACAAAGATGGACGCATCCACCACCGAAACTGCCATGCGAACATTATCTGTATAACTGCAAATCACAGGTTTGTCAAGGGCACGGAACTCAGCATCCCCGGATTTGATGGCCAGAAATGTTAAAAGGTAACTTTTCTCACCATTTGCTGCTCCCGGTCCATAATCATCCACTGTTATGATACCGTCCTGAGCCGTTACGCTTGCCGGGCCACTGACGTACTGAAGGAGTGATGTGTCATAATAAAATCGGGCATTCACATCACCGATTATTTCGTCGGCCTTCATGCTGATTTCCAGCCGGAATTCCTCTTCTTCCACAATAAAATCTCTTGCGGAGAACTCAATTAACACGCTTGCGGCGTAGACCTTCGCCGGCAGCAGCAATGTAAAAACTGCCGCCGACAAAAGCAACGCCGCAAGAAATCTTATTTTGTATATTTTATTAAATCTGAACATACAAGAAATCAGTAATCCTGCCTTACAACATTAAGAATATAGTTCTTCACTTCACCACTTTCAGCGATAACCATAACCTCAAAGGTATTCATACCATATCCGATTCCCACATATCCTGTGCCATATACAGTAGCCTTTGTGCTGACAGGTGTTGCCTCTATACGTACTGTATCGTTGTAGGACGGAACTGTCACATAATACTCCTGGTCAACCTTCTGATTAAAGGTCGGTGCAAGGCTTACTTCCGAACCGTTTACATCGTAAACCTTAATATCTGCGAGCCAGTTGTTGGGATTAAGTCCGCCTTCCGGCTTAGGTGAAGGCTCATCCGGCATATTATCAAATACAGGAATTGTAAATGTAATAGGCTTATCGCTTCCTGTGTAAGCTGTAGCAAGTCTCTTTGACTCAGAGCTGGGCGCCACAACGTTTGCCATGTACTGGTGCATGAATCTGTTCTCATAAGTCATGTTGAACTTCTGAAGATAGATTGTGTCCTGTCCACGGTTAATATAGTTCTGACCAATTACGTATGCACCACCTACAATTGCTCTGAAAGGATCTGTCCAAGGAATAAGTGAGCCTGTGTTAAGTTCATCATTATTTGTCGCACCGTTTTTTGCGTACTTAAGTCCGTTCTTAATTGCGCCGCCGGATACTGTGGAATGATAAGCTCCGATATTGTAGAAATTATACAGGCCTTCATAGCCGCTCACTGTACCGGTAGCACTGTTGGATACCGTTGTGGAAGATGTAACTATTTCCTGACGCACACGTGAAGCAAGGTGGTACGGGCTTACGCCTGAATATTCTGCGGCAGTTATAAATGCCTTTGCGTATGTGGTGGTTCTGGTAATGCCGTTATTGTCAACATAGCTGAAGCTCTTATTGTGGAACGGTGTATTAACGAGAAGTGCTTCTACACCCTCTTCATCCTGGTACTCAGGCTTATAAGTCAGAGACTCAAACATGAAGATATTTGTATCGTTCAGCCAGTTACGAGGATCGATAAAATATCCAAGAGCATCTGTTGATGCAGTTACCCATGTGGATCCATCGTATACAATAAACTGGTCTGTGCTCCAGTTATAGGCACCTGTCTCGGTAGATTTCCATGCTATGCTGTAGCTGTTTGGAATGAGATTTCTTCCTGCAACGTTCTCGGAAGCAATAGCATCATCCCAGGAAATTCCTGTCTGATTTGCTGTAAGAACCCAGTTCGGATGGTCAGCATGAATCTTTCTGAGGTCATCCTTATAGCTTTCAGGGAAGCCCTGAGAATCCATATAGGTTTCAAACTGCTCATCTGTCATATCAGGATCCCAGCAATCCTGAAGGGATGCATCAGGATCTCTGACGTAGTAATAGAGATATGTTTCGTTCTGTGTCAGGGTGTGTGCCATAACAAAGGACTGAATTGCGGTTGTAACGTTCTCCGGATAAACCTCCAGATGGTCAAACATGTAGCCAATGGGTGCACTCATGGAAACTGCAGGGAAATAGTAGTCCGTGCCTTCCATTACAACTGTTGTGATGCCGTTTTTGACTTCACATACTTTGTATTTGTACATCGGAAGTCCGGTGTAAGGGTCATAAATCTGCTCGCCGGAGTCAACAACCTGGCTTGGTCCCTGTGTAGGAACAGGTGTGGCTGTTGCACCGGGTGCCTTTGTTGCTTCGGGCTTCGGTGTGGCAGTCGGCTTTGGTGTTGGTGTTGGATCAGCCTTCTTTGCTGCAGCGGGTGTAGCATCGTTTGCAGTAACATAGCCCTCTGTACCACCGGCAGTTCTTATCTTAAACCATTTCTGGCCGCTCTGGTTGACTTCATCAATTATCTTAACTTCATTTCCGGCCCCCACCATTGCAATGCTTCCGTCTGAAAGCTTTACGTAGGCACTTGTAGCCGATACTGTACTTCTGAGTTTAAGATTATCTGTAAGAACGGTTGCGTATACATCTTCAAGAAAAACAAGCTTTGTATACTTTGCGGACATGTATCCGTATTTTATTTCTCCGCCCTTCTTAACCGCAACCTTATACCATGCGGTGGAATCGGTCATAACCTTATCAAGAATAAGCACCTTTGTGCCCTGTGAGAAGGTTCCGACAGTAGCTGATGAGGTATTGGGCTCTTCTCTCATATTCAGCTGATAAGTATTTACGACTGCTGAATAGCAATATGACTTGCTCACTGAAGAGCTTATATCCTTTATTTCTATCTTTTCACCGATGAATTCAACTGCAGGAGTTGCGGTTGCCTTCGGAACCGGTGTTTCTGTTGCGACCGGTTTTTCTGTTGGAACCGGAGTGAATGTCGGTCCGGGTACAAGCACTGCCATATAAACGGATGAAGCGTATCCTTTATAAGTTGTGCCGTTCTTTGTTGTTGTGATTTCGTACCAGACTTTACCTTCTGTTGAGGTTTTGTAGCCTGTAATAGTAACTTTCTGATTCTGAGAAAGTGTTGTTACTTTATCGTAGCTTGTGCCGGGTCCTTTACGAACGTTAAGGCCGGAAGTGTTACAATATCCTTCAAGAGGGAAGCCTTCTTTTACAACACTTGTGACAACCTTTGGTGTAGGTGTGGGGCCTGCCGGAGCCTTTGTGGCTTCAGGCTTTGGTGTTGCTGTAGCCTGGGGCTTTGCAGTAGGTGCGGGTTTTGAATTAAGGTCAACTGAGATGTAAGCCTGTGATACCCAGCCTTCCTTTGTGCTTCCGCTTACTGTATAGGTTATTTTGTACCAATACTCGCCTGTTGATGCCTTCTTTGCGGAGGTCACTGTTACAAGCTGATCTTTGCTTATGCTGTCAATTCTGTCATTGCTTGTGCCTGCGTCCTTACGAACGTTAAGTTTTCCTGCTGTAACGTAGCCGTTAAGAGGGAAACCGTCCTTTACCACGTCTGTTGTAAGTTTTTTCGTGGTCGTCTGTCCGGGTGTGGGAGTAGGCGTCTTGGTAGCTGCCGCTTTCGGCGTCGGAGTTGCACTGGGTGCTGCAGTCGGTACATTTCCTTCAGTGGAAATGTATTGTGCCGATACATAGCCGTTTATCTTTGTTCCGTTGAAGCTGGCGGTAATGTAGTACCAGCCATCGGTTTCGTAGGATATGGCAACATAGTCACCCTTTGAAAGATAGGTCGTTTTTCCGTTTACCGTTAATTTGTCGTAATTGGTTCCCGGGCCTGTTCGTACAAAAAGTGACGCTGCCGTAACTTTTCCCGTTGTTGCCGCACTGGTTCTTTCCGTGTTTTTAAGTCCGAAAAACAGCACTGCAAAGACGGGTGCAATTATCAACACCGCCACTAATAGTTTCTTTATGTATTTATCAAAAATCTTTTTTTCCATACGTAGCACCTATTATGATAGAATAACCCACTATATCTTGTACAGTATA
Organism: Lachnospiraceae bacterium; assembly: GCA_024403375.1. Lineage (GTDB taxonomy): Bacteria > Bacillota > Clostridia > Lachnospirales > Lachnospiraceae > RGIG3528. The sequence continues at coordinate 3,333 of JAKSRZ010000065.1, read as the reverse complement.
CTACATTTAGGAAAAACATATCAATATATTTAGGAAAAATTTATCCTATTGCTTTGCCAATGTCATGGCGCATATACTTGCCTTCAAAGTCAATCCATTCAGTGGCCTTATAAGCGTTTGCACGTGCCTCAAAAAGATCTTTTCCCACTGCTGTAATGCCCAGAACTCGTCCGCCGTTTGTAACAATCTTTCCGTCCTGGAACTTTGTACCTGCATGGAAGCAGAAGTAATTTTCTTCCTTTGCAAAGCGTTCAAAACCGGTGATTTCTTTGCCCTTCTCATAATGCTCGGGATAGCCTTCGCTTGCAAGAACCACGCAGACTGCAGCGTTATCTTCAAACTGAATATCAATCTTATCAAGAGTGCCGTCAATACATGCTTCAAACACTTCCACAATATCGTTCTTCATTCTGGGAAGAACAACCTGTGTTTCGGGATCACCAAAACGTGCGTTGTATTCAAGTACGCGAGGTCCCTTTTCTGTAAGCATAAGTCCGAAGAAGATTATTCCCTTGAATTCTCTGCCCTCTGATGCCATTGCATCAACGGTCTTCTGGTAAATATATTTTTTGCAGAACTCGTCAACTTCAGCTGTATAGAAGGGGCTGGGAGAAAATGTTCCCATACCGCCTGTGTTAAGGCCCTCGTCATTATCCTTTGCACGCTTGTGATCCTGTGCACTTGTCATGATTTTGATGGTCTTGCCGTCCACAAATGAAAGTACGGAAACCTCACGGCCAGTCATAAATTCTTCTATAACGATTCTGTCTCCGGCTGTACCGAACTTTTTGTCTGTCATAAGTTCCTTTACGCCTTCAACAGCTTCTTCCTTGTTCATGCAGATAAGCACGCCCTTACCAAGTGCAAGACCATCAGCCTTAAGCACTGTAGGATATGATGCTGTTTCAAGGTATCTGAGAGCATCCTCTGCAGATGTGAAGACTTCGTATGCTGCAGTGGGGATATCGTATTTCTTCATCAGATCCTTTGAAAAAGCCTTGGAGCCTTCAAGGATTGCTGCATTCTTTCTGGGTCCGAAAACTCTTAATCCCTTAGCTTCAAATACATCTACAACGCCTGCACAAAGGGGATCATCCATACCGATTACTGTAAGATCGATCTGATTTTTCTCGGCAAATTCTGCAAGCTTGTCCAGTTCCATGGCACCGATGTTTACACATTCAGCCAACTCGGCAATGCCTGCATTTCCGGGTGCACAGTAAATCTTATCCACCTTTTTGCTCTGTGAAATTTTACGAACAATGGCGTGTTCACGTCCGCCGCCGCCAACAACAAGAACCTTCATTATTTTGCCTCCGATAACTTCTTAATGGCCTCAGGGAGAATGATCCATTCGGCCTCTTCCATTACTCTTCTCTGTAATATTTCGGGAGTATCGCCTTCCTGAACGTAAACTGCCTTCTGAGTAATTATAGGGCCGGTATCCGTTCCTTCGTCCACAAAATGCACTGTGGCACCTGTAACTTTACAGCCTCTTGCAAGAACAGCTTCATGTACTTTAAGGCCATAAAAGCCATCGCCGCAGAAGGAAGGGATAAGGGACGGGTGTATGTTGATGATTTTGTTTGTATATTTTTTAATGACAATCTCCGGAACGATAACAAGGTATCCTGCAAGAACGATAAGATCGGGATTGTACTTGTCGATTGTTGCAAGTAGTGCTTCGTCGAACTGCTCCTTACTCTCGTAGTCCTTCTTTACAATTGCCTCACCCGGAATATTATTGTTTGCGGCTCTTTCAAGGGCATACGCCTTTCTGCTGGAAGAAATAACCGCTGCTATTCTGGTGTTGGGTATTTCGTTTGAATTGATTCTGTCTATTATTGCCTGGAGATTAGTTCCGCCTCCGGACACCATAACAACAATATTGAACATAATCGCTCCTTTATTTTATGATAATATCCTTTTCGCCATCGTCAATGAATCCGAGAACGTAAGGTGTTTCTCCTGCAAGTCTGATAGCTTCCATTGTCTTGTCCACATCATTCTTGTCTACTGCAAGGCACATACCGATACCCATGTTGTAGGTATTGTACATCATCTTTTCTTCGATACCGCCCTCTGTTGCAAGAAGCTTAAAGAGTGCAGGAACCTCGTAGGAGTTCTTTTCTACTACTGCACGTGTGCCTTCCTTAAGCATTCTGGGAATGTTCTCGTAGAAACCGCCGCCTGTGATATGGCTGCATGCCTTTACAGTAACGCCTGCATTCTTGATGCTCTTTAATGCTTTTACATAAATCTTTGTGGGTGTAAGAAGTGCTTCGCCAAGGGACATGCCAAGCTCTCCGCTGTAACGGTTAAGCTTTGATGCTTCCATGGGGAATACTTTACGAACGAGGGAATAACCATTGGAATGAATTCCTGAGGAAGCCATTCCGATAAGAACATCACCCTTTGTAAGCTTATCGCCTGTGATCATCTCGTCCTTATCAACGATGCCTACTGCAAAACCTGCAAGGTCATATTCATCTTCGGGATAGAAACCGGGCATCTCTGCTGTTTCTCCACCGATAAGTGCTGCTCCGGCCATTTCACAGCCTGTTGCAACGCCACCTACGATATCTGCAATTCTTTCAGGAATGTTCTTTCCACAAGCAATATAATCAAGGAAGAACAGGGGTTCGCCGCCTGCACATGCTACATCATTTACGCACATTGCAACGCAGTCAATACCGATTGTGTTGTGCTTATCAAGAAGAAAAGCAAGCTTAAGCTTTGTTCCTACGCCATCTGTACCTGAGAGTAATGTAGGATTCTTCATGTTCATAAAAGAATTCATGGCAAAAGCTCCGGAAAAGCCACCGAGACCGCCAAGTACTTCAGGTCTCATAGTACGCTCAACGTGCTTTTTCATAAGCTTGACAGCTTCATATCCAGCTTCAATATCAACTCCGGCATTCTTGTAATCCATTTTGTGCCTCCTGTCCGTTCTACACGTATTAAAATTATGATTCGGCAATATCGCCTTGGACATTGTACCACACATCAATTTATTTTGAAAATGACATATACTTATAAATCACATAAGAAATTGAATGTTACCTTATTATTAGCGAATTTTTTCTTGCATTTTGAGGATTTCGTGATAATATATCACATTGTCAAAAAAACGAAAGGAATTTCCTATGATAGAGAAGAGAGAAGACGTACGTAACATAGCTATTATCGCTCACGTTGACCATGGTAAAACAACACTGGTTGATGAGCTTTTAAGACAGAGTGGCACCTTCCGTGAGAATCAGGAAGTTGCCGAACGTGTAATGGACTCAAATGATATTGAAAGAGAGCGTGGTATCACAATCCTTTCAAAGA
>JAKSRZ010000064.1 GCA_024403375.1 Lachnospiraceae bacterium | reverse complement strand
AGCTTGGTAGAGCGCTGCGTCCGGGCCGCAGCGGTCGTGGGTTCGAATCCCGTCGCCTCGATTTATATATCTCCCCGGAGATAATGCTAGAATGGCTCAGTCGGTAGAGCGACGCACTCGTAATGCGTAGGTCGCGGGTTCGATTCCCGCTTCTAGCTTTATGTGCCGCTTTGAAATAAAGCGGTTTTTTTTCGCTTATAAGGCCGATATTATTACTGAAATAATATTTGCGAAATGGTATTTACAAATACATATTATTGTGATAGCATTATACGCGTAAATATTATTTCGCGGATAATATTACAAAAAGCATATTGAGTGATACGATTAAGGAGGCAATTTTATGGCAGAAAAGAAAAATGTTGTTAACGAGACACTTAATTTCAAACTTGGTGACCAGTTTGAAGCAGATCTTACTGCACTTATGGAAGCAGAAAATGCCGAGGGAGAAGATCCAATCATTATCTGTCTTATGGATACTGACCGCTTTATGCATATTAATACGGACTTTGGACATGAAGTTGGAGATAAGGTTCTTATTGATGTTGGCATGCACTACAAAAAGTATGCGGATGCCAACAATGCAGAGGTATACAGAATCGGTGGAGACGAGTTTGGTTTCATTTTCCACACAGACATTACAAAAGAAGAAGTCTTCCTGCTTATGAATGAAATGAAAAACAGCCTTAATGTTTGTGAGCCTGATGGTAAAAAAGTAACAATAAGCATCGGAATTGCAGAAGCTTTCGAGGATGCGACCCGCGTTCAGGAGCTTGTTCGAAAAGCAGATGGGGCACTTGCCCGAGTTAAATGCAGCGGCCGAGATAAGGTTGGTCTTGCAAGAGAAGAAAAAATGGTTCCCAAAACATCTCATTACACACAGGCACAGCTTCAGAGCCTTACAAAGCTTTCAAAACGCGAGGGCATCGGTGAGGCAATTCTGCTTAGAGAAGCTTTGGATATGCTGTTAAAAAAGTACGATAACTAACCGATAATCCTTTAAGAAACCATCAGGAGACTTAAATGATTTTGAAAGACTATCATATTCACACATACTATTCTTCAGACTCTTCTGAAGATCCGGAAAACATAATAAAAGCTGCGATAGACAAGGGACTTGTCGGAATATGCTTTACTGACCATATGGATCTGGATTGGCCGGAAACAAAACGGAACCTTATGGAAACTGAATTGGGAAAGAAAGGAATCGCTTTCAAAAAGAAGCTGAACGGACTTCCTGAAACGGCACAATTACCGCAATTTACCTTCAATCCTGAACCCTATGTGGCAGAACTTTCCAAACTACAGAAGAAGTACAGTGGAAAGCTTGATATAAAAATAGGTGCGGAATTTGGGCTGAGACCGGGCAGAAAAGACCTGGAGAAGGAATATATATACATAAAAAATCATTACAAGCTGGATTTCTGCCTTGGATCATTACACCTTATAGACGATGCGGACCCTTATTATGCCGACAGCTGGGACAGTGACCGTGAGGCATATATAGAAAAGTATTTTTCCACATTACTTACAGTTGTGAACGAATATGATTGCTTTGATTCCTTGGCACATATAGATTATGTGGCACGCTATCTGCCTGAAATGAAGGGATTTTCCGGGCGGGAAATTGAAGAATTTGCTGATGGATTATACAAAAAAAATGCACTCACAATTGATGAAGTGCTTAAAGTGATTATTGCTAAAGAGAAGGCATTGGAAATAAATACAGGCGGATTGAAGAAACCCTATATGCATTTACATCCGGTTAAACAGATTCTTGACAGGTATGTGGAATTGGGCGGAACAAAGTTCTCCTTCGGGTCGGATGCTCACAGTGCAGACCGTGTGGGATACGGTTTTTCGGACATAAAATGTCCAATATAAGCACCAAACGCAAAATATGGTAATTCAATAGCAAGATAGAAGATGAAAAAGGACAGCTTAGCGTGGGATAATATGGTAAATTCCACAAGGCTGTCTTTTTTGTGGGGAGTAAGTGAGGCGTTTATGAAGAAAAAACTAATATTTGGTGCGATTGCGATTTCCATGCTTGCACTTTTCGGTGCCTGCGGGAAAACAACCGAAGTTCAGGAAAAACCACAGATTCAGGAGGAACAGAAGGTAACTCCTGCTGAGGAAAACAAGAATGAGGAAAAGCCAAACAACAATAAAGTTGAGAAGAACAATTGGTGGGAGGCAGAGGCTACTCCGAATCCTGAAAAAACTCAGGGCGAAATAATTAAGCCTGAAGATGAAACACAGCCGGAAACAAACGTTGAAGCGGATTCTATATATGCGAAGCTTGATGTTCCCACTTCAAGAAAGTTTACAACATATGTTTTCTCAATTACAGGCGACCCTGCAGACCTGACCTTGAAGCCGGACGGAATTTTCTACGGTGAAAATTATGAGCTCAGAGGAAGAGAAAGCGAAAAGCCCATTCATCTCGACGTATGGAATCCTGACGGAGAACTTATACTGTCTCAGAATTGCGGTATAAGAATTTACGGAGCATATTCAAGAAGAAACTTCCTTAAGTCAATAAAGCTTTACGCACGAGAAAGCTATGATCCCGAAAACAAAACCTTCAAGTATAACTTCTTTGATAAGATAAAACTCGATGGCACAGATAAGGTTATGAAGAAATACAAGAAGCTTGTACTTCGTAACTCCGGAAATGACTATCAGTTTGCATGGATAAGAGATGAGCTTAATCAGACTCTTGCGAAGGATGCCGGCTTTGAAATTTATGAAAGCGTTGCTCCGGCTATTTATTACATAAACGGAGAGTACAAGGGCTTTTACTGGCTCCATGAATCATATGATGACAAGTACTTCAAAGAGCTTTACGGCGAGGAAGGAAAGGAAGGCGAGTTTGTTGTATGTGAGGGCGGAGAACAGGAGAAGAAGGAAGACGATGAAGACGAGCTTACTGTAAAGGCTGCCAAGGAGTACAATAAGGCTTATACCGAATTCAGTAAAATGGACCTTACGGTAGATGCAAACTACCAGAAGCTTAACAGCTTTATGGATGTGGAAAATTACCTTAAGTACATGGCATACAACATCTACCTTTGCAATAAAGACTGGCCCGACAACAACTACAAGTGCTTCCGCTACTATGCACCTGCAGGCGAAGCCTATGATGCAGAAGGAGTATATGACGGACGATGGAGATTCCTTCTCCACGATATGGACTATACAATGGGACTTTATGGACATACAGAGTGTATGGCCAACTATGACAACCTTGGAGACCTTATGAGTCCTACAACAAAGGACGAGAATGAAAAGGTTATCGACAACAAGCGCTATGCACCTCTTCTTACAGCACTTTTACAGAGAGAAGATTGCAAACAGTTCTTTGTGGATTTCAGCCTTAAGCTTGCAGAAGAAACTCTCAGTAAGAGTCATATAGCTAAAGTGCTTGAAGAAATGAACGACGAACGTCTTGAGGAGATTGACGAGTTCTACAACTACCTTGCAGTATTAAGAGCAAAGGGAGACGGAGACATATGGGTATGGAGAGAACAGTTCGATAATGCCACCAAAGATATAGGCCAGTGGGCAAAACAGCGTGCGAACTATTCAAAACGCTATATGGAAAAGGATCTCGGTGTAACAATTGAGTAAACAACATGCCTCCCGAAATTTCGGGAGGTTTTGAATAATTAAACGTTTTCGACTTGAAAAAATAAACCAGAGTGCTATAATCACCATTGATATTTTGAAGCGTATTCGCGGATTGGAGCTATTATGATTGATATTAAGTTTTTACGTGAAAACCCTGAAGTTGTTAAGCAGAACATTAAGAACAAATTTCAGGATTCAAAGCTTCCTCTTGTAGACGAAGTTATTGAACTGGACAAAAAGAACAGAGAGATGAAGCAGGAAGCAGATTCTCTTCGTGAGCAGAAAAATAAAATCAGCAAGCAGATCGGTGCATTAATGGCACAGGGCAAAAAGGAAGAAGCAGAAGCTGCAAAGAAGCAGGTTGCCGAGTTCGCAGCAAGACTTGCAGAGCTTGAGAAACTTGAGCCTGAGTACGCTGAAAAAATCAAGACAATTATGATGACTATCCCCAACATTATCGATCCGTCCGTACCTATTGGTAAGGACGATTCCGAAAATGTTGAAGTAGAGAGATTTGGTGAGCCTGTTGTTCCTGATTTCGAGATTCCTTATCATGCACAGATTATGGAAAGCTTTGACGGTCTGGACCTTGACTCCGCAAGAAGAGTTGCAGGAAATGGTTTCTATTACCTTATGGGTGATATTGCAAGAGTTCATTCAGCAGTTATTTCCTATGCAAGAGACTTTATGATCGGTCGTGGCTTCAGATACTGCGTACCTCCCTTCATGATTCGTGCAGACGTTGTTACAGGCGTTATGAGCTTTGCCGAAATGGATGCCATGATGTACAAGATTGAGGGTGAAGACCTTTACCTTATCGGAACATCCGAGCACTCAATGATTGGTAAGTTCATTGACCAGATTATTCCTGAAAACACACTTCCTCAGACACTTACAAGCTATTCACCTTGCTTCCGTAAGGAAAAGGGTGCACACGGAATCGAAGAGCGTGGTGTATACAGAATCCATCAGTTTGAAAAGCAGGAAATGATTGTAGTATGTAAGCCTGAAGAAAGCCCTATGTGGTTTGACAAGCTTTGGCAGAATACAGTAGATCTTTTCAGAAGCCTTGATATTCCTGTAAGAACACTGGAGTGCTGCTCCGGAGATCTGGCAGACCTTAAGGTTAAGGCCGTAGACGTAGAAGCATGGTCACCTCGTCAGAAGAAGTATTTCGAAGTAGGTTCCTGCTCTAACCTTGGTGATGCTCAGGCAAGAAGACTTCGCATGAGAGTAAGTGGTGAGAACGGTGAGAAGTACCTTCCTCACACACTTAATAACACTGTGGTTGCTCCTCCTCGTATGCTTATCGCATTCCTTGAAAACAACCTTCAGGCAGACGGCACAGTACTTATCCCTAAGGCACTTCAGCCTTATATGGGCGGTCAGGAAAAGCTTGTTCCCAACAAATAATAACCTCGGGCGGATGATGATTCCGCCCTTTTTTGTTTCAGATTAATCTCCGGACAAAGAAAATTGAAACCATTATCTTTCTTTTTCGTGTATGAGTGATAGAAATACATGGAGGAAAAAATCATGAAAATAAAAAGGATAATTACTACAATTATTTCTGCAGCATTGATTATGGGATCATTATCAGGATGCGGACAGGCTTATGAAATTGCATGTCCTGCTGTAACTGCAGAACCTACCAAGAAGGTTGAGGTGACACCAATGCCAAATGTCAAAATAGATGATCTTGTTAAATCACAGGTGCTTAGTAAAGCTGAGTATCCTGAGCAGGCTAAATATCCCGAACAGAACAGCGAGAACTACTGGAATGAGTATGAGGCCTGGATAAAGAATTTTAATACAGACAGGGAAGTTATTTACAAAGAAGAAATGGAACATTTCTTTAATAAGCTTGCTCCCTTAATGAATGAACTGAATGCCGGTGAAAATGTGGTATATTCACCCATGAATCTTTGGTTTGCTCTTTCCCTATTGGCAGAAACAACAGCAGGAAATACAAAGAATCAGATACTTAGCGTCCTTGGTACAGATGCAGATAATCTCGTGGCAACAGCAAACAATATGTGGATTAATAATTATCGCGATGACGGCCTTGTTACATCAACCCTGGGAAACTCCATATGGTTAAGAAATGATACAACCTATGTAAAGGAAACTGTTGAAAAGCTGGCAAGAGATTATTATGCGTCCAGCTTTGCAGGTGATATGGGCTCAAAAGAATATTCCGCGGAGCTTCAGAAATGGCTTAATGAAAACACCGGAAACCTTCTTCAGAATGAAGCCTCACAGGTTGAGTTTAAAAATGATGTGGCTTTTGCTCTGGCATCTACTATATATTTTAAGGCTCCCTGGAGAGAGGAGTTCAACAAATTCAGAACCGAAAAGAAGACCTTCCATGGTGCTTCTTCAGACAAGGAAATAGATTTCCTTAACAGAAAAGATGAGGGCGTGCTTTATTACGGCAAGGGCTTTACTGCCTACAGAAAGCCATTTGCAGAACAGGGCGGAGGAATGTGGTTTATTCTTCCCGATGAAGGAACAACTCCCGAAAAGATGATTTCTGAGGGCAAATATACAAAACTCCTTTTTGGTGATACAATTGACTTACAATATTTCCGCGGAGATATTAATCTGTCCGTTCCCAAATTTGATGTATCATACATGACTGATGTAAAGGATGTATTTTCAGAGATGGGGATTACTGACGTAGTTATTCCCGGAAAGGCTGACTTCAATCCGATAATCGGAAAGAACTCAGATATTGCATTAAGTGAGGCTTTGCATGCGGCTCGTGTCAAAATCGATGAGGAGGGTGTTGAAGCTGCTGCATTTACTGTAATGATGATGAAAAATACTGCTATTATGCAGACTAAGGAAGTTGACTTTGTTCTTGACAGACCCTTTGTATTTATTGTTACAAACAGAGACAATGTACCCACATTTGTAGGAACGGTTAATAATCCGGAATAGGATGAATATGTTAAATACAACACTTTGTTACATTGAGCAGGATGGCAAATATCTGATGCTCTTCAGAAACAAAAAGAAGAATGATATCAATGAAGGCAAATGGGTGGGCATCGGCGGTAAATTCGAGCCGGGAGAAACTGATGATCAATGTCTTCTTCGAGAGGTTTTTGAAGAAACCGGGCTGACCCTTACAGAATATCAGAAAAGAGGGATTGTGGATTTCTCACTTGATAAAGGCTTTTCGGAACGTATGCACCTTTATACGGCCACAGGCTTTACAGGAACACTTACGGAGGAATGCAATGAAGGCGAACTCCGCTGGGTTGAAAAGGAAAAAGTATCTGAACTTCCACGCTGGGAGGGAGATAAGATTTTCATGAAGAAGCTGCTTGATGGAGAAAGTGACTTCTATCTTCGCCTGGATTATGAGGGTGATAAGCTGGTTAACGTGGTAATGGAGTAACAATTTGTCCATATTGCTTGACAGTTATTTATTTAGTGCTATAATCTCATACGTCCATAGACAAAGACTTTGATGGAAAATAGTAGCATTTGCGGAACTTAAAGAAAATTGCCGGTTGATGAGAGGCTTAAAGGAAAACAAGTGTGAATACATTCCGGAGTTTTGCACCGAACGGATTCAAGTAGGCTGCAACGGGTGCGACCGTTATATCGTAAGGGTTTTACATGCACCTGCTGAGGTATGCAGTGTGAGCTTCCTACGAACCACGGTGGTACCACGACGCTTCCGTCTCGCCTCGTCCTTATTCTAAAGCATTTGCTTAGCATAAGGCGAGACGGGATTTTTTATTTTGGAGGTAACGATTATGACATGTTACGAAGAACTTGTGGCAAGAGGACTTATTGCCCAGACAACAAATGAGGAAGAAATCAAAAAAATGATTGATTCCGGAAAAGCAACCTTTTACATCGGCTTCGACTGTACAGCAGATTCACTTACAGCCGGCCACTTCATGGCACTTACACTTGTGAAGCGTCTTCAGATGGCAGGAAACAAGCCTATTGCCCTTATCGGCGGTGGTACAACAATGATCGGCGATCCTTCAGGACGTTCCGATATGAGAAAGATGCTTACAAAGGAAGACATCGACCACAATGCAGAGTGCTTCAAGCGTCAGATGGAGAGATTCATCAACTTTGGTGAAGGCGGGGCTATGATGGTAAACAACGCTGATTGGCTCCTTAAGCTTAACTACGTTGAGCTTCTTCGCGAAGTAGGTGCATGCTTCTCAGTAAACAATATGCTTCGTGCTGAGTGCTACAAGCAGAGAATGGAGCACGGCCTTTCCTTCCTTGAGTTCAATTACATGATTATGCAGTCCTACGACTTCTATATGCTGTTCCAGAAATACGGATGTAATATGGAATTCGGCGGAGACGATCAGTGGTCCAATATGCTTGGTGGTACTGAGCTTATCAGAAGAAAGCTTGGTAAAGACGCACATGCCATGACAATCACTCTTCTTACAGATTCCAATGGTAAGAAGATGGGTAAGACAGCAGGTAATGCAGTATGGCTTGATGCCAACAAGACATCACCCTTTGATTTCTTCCAGTACTGGAGAAACGTTGGTGATGCTGACGTTATCAAGTGCATTAAGATGCTTACATTCCTTCCTATTGAGGAAATTCAGGCTATGGAATCCTGGGAGGGTGCACAGCTTAATAAGGCAAAGGAAATTCTTGCTTTCGAGCTTACAAAGCTTGTTCATGGAGATGAGGAAGCAAATAAGGCACTTGAAGCATCCAGAGGCCTTTTTGCAGGTGCAGGCTCCATCGAGAACATGCCTTCTGTAGAGCTTACAGATGCTGACCTTGAAAATGGCGGACTTGATATCGTATCTATTCTTGTAAAGGCAAACCTCGTTTCCACACGTGGTGATGGAAGACGTAACGTTGAGCAGGGTGGCGTATCAGTAAACGACGAAAAGGTTACAGATTTCAAGAAGACCTTCTCTAAAGAAGAGATGTCCGGAGACGGCATCATTGTTAAGAAAGGTAAGAAGGGATTCTGCAGAGTAGTAGTTAAATAGTTTTTAAAAGGGCGAATGTGCTGAAACACATTCGCCCTTAATTATTTTTTTAATAAAGTGAGAAACCGCCGTTTAGTATAAAGGCTGTAATGAGACCTAAAATGAGGAGGTGGGCCGGGTAGAATATGTAAAAAACATATTTGAGACTGAAGGAACCTCGTTCACCGTTATATTTTCTGATAAAGAAAAACGCAACCACACCGAGAGCTTCAATAGGGCTGGAACCGCCTGTAATCATGAATACAGAATATGGAATCAATCCTGAAATTACGAGGAACCATGGAAGGACGGTGTAAAGAACAATTACCGCCAGCATAATCCATACGCCGTAGTCAGATCTGTTTCTGCAGAAGTACATTGTTGCAGCCATTGCGATGCCAAGGGTTGTATAGTCACATTTAAGGAAATACGCGGCAGCGGAAACTATCACAAATATAGCAATGTCCACAGCCACTGATGCGACCTTGGAAGTCAGATGTTCGCTTACCGCTTCGAAGGCAATCATCATAAGCAGTGAAAGAAGAAGGGTTACGTAAACGCTTTGGTACTCGGGATTAATTACCTTGCCCGAAACGGCGATGTTAAAAGGAATTTCCGAAACAATAGCGAAAATCAACATTCTGAGAGCGTATTTCCATACATTTGAAGTATGCTTAAAGCCTTCTACAAGCAAAAACAGGAAAATAATAAATGCAATACGTCCCAATGCTCTGAAACAGGTATCCATGTTATTCCAGAAAGCCATGGATTCAGTAGAAATATTAAGATTTGGCACACCACGTTCCAAAATAACAAAACCGATGTGGTCAATAAGCATGGTGAAGATGGCTATCAGCTTAAGTCCGTTGCCTGTCAGACCTTGTTGTTCTCTCATATATACCTCCGAAAAAAACAAATACTTTGTAATTAACAAAATTTGTTTTTCATTCTATACAAAAATGCTATAATTGTAAATAACTTAGCTAAATGAGGAATTAAGATGGCAGCAACATATAAATTCAGGGGTTATACCTTTAACAGTGAAAAAGAATTAAATGAGGCGAAGAAGGAAGCTGAAGCGATAGATTACCTTAAAAGTAAGACCAATCTTGAGGATGATGAAATCGCATTGAAGCTCTATAATAAACTGATAGAGCGTCATATGATTTCCACCCCTGTGGGACTGGATTTTCTTAAGGATATAAGGGCGAAGGTGCTTAAGTCGGGCATTGTCACAGAGAAAAATCTGAAGCCCCTTCCGGACATTACGAAGCCTAAGCGTTCTCTTAAGAAGAAAAAAGAAACAACACAGGTGGCTGTTCTTACTCGACAGAATACGTACTTGAAAATAACCATCTTTGTCCTTTGCCTTATTATTATCGGCATGTTCATTATTGTGCTTACCGGGAAGCTCTCTCCCATAAGAACTGTGTATGAGCAGCAGATACAGAACGAGTACTCTTCATGGAAGCAGGAACTTATCGAAAAAGAGAAGAAGGTTAACGACAAAATCTATTTCCTGGAACAGCAGGGCATATACTTCGATGAGAGTGAGAACACAGATACTACAGAGAATGTTCACCAATAAAACATATTTTATGCTTAGGATGGTGTGACTAAAGCTTAAGCGAAAGGATACATTATGAATAATAAAATTCTTGTTGTAGATGATGAAAGCAGAATGAGAAAGCTTGTACACGATTTCCTTGCGAAGCAGGGATTCTCGGTGGTGGAGGCTGAGGATGGCGAAAAGGCCGTGGATCTGTTTTTTGATGAAAAACATAAGGATATTGACCTGATTATTCTTGATGTTATGATGCCAAAAATGGACGGCTGGCAGGTTGTTCGTGAAATCAGGCAGTACTCCAAGGTGCCTATTATCATGCTCACAGCCAAGTCAGATGAAAGAGATGAACTTCTGGGATTTGAGCTTGGTGTGGACGAATACATATCTAAGCCATTTTCTCCCAAAATCCTTGTGGCACGAGTTGAGGCAATTTTAAGAAGGGCAAACGCAGTTCACGAGGCTCCTATCGAGATTGGAGGAATCACTCTGGATCATAACGCACATCAGGTACTGATTGATGGCGTTCCTTGCGATTTTTCCGTTAAGGAGTTCGAACTTTTGGAGTACTTTGTGGCAAATAAGGGAATCGCTCTTTCAAGAGAGCAGATCTTAAATAATGTGTGGAACTACGATTACTTTGGTGATGCAAGAACAATAGACACACACGTTAAGAAGATAAGAAGCAAAATGGGCGAAAAGGGAGAGTACATTAAGACAATTTGGGGAATGGGCTATAAATTCGAGGTTTAAGATTAATGAAGTATACATGGAGGACAAAGTTAATAATACTCATAATGGCAACGGTTTCGGGTGCTATTATGGTGACATGGATATTAAACAGATTCTTCCTTGAAACCTATTACATAAAAACCAAGGTTGATTCACTTGCCAATACATTTACCACAGTTTCGGCCATAATGGATAAGTACTACATAAAAGAAGCAGGCGGTGATGCTGCGGAAGCGGGTTCGGGACCGGTTTCATGTGCTTTTACAACCAAAGGAAGCAAAAATGAAGCATCTTCCGAAAGTGATACAATTCCGAAAGGCTATGGCTACTATATAGAAATCGACCCCAGTACAGATGAAGAGAATTTCCTGTCTGTAGACGACGCACTCTCATTGGAAATACTGGCCTCAAGAAGCAATCTTACAATATACATAATTAAAGACCTGACTTACTATTTCAGTACAACAAACGGAAACGGCAAAGAAAACGTTTTCTTCGAAAAAATCAGAAACGAACTGTTTCCGGACAGCAAAAAGCCTAATGAGCGACTTCTGGAAGAAAAGGAAGGCGTATACAGAATCTGCAGCGTATATGACAGAAGAACATCATCTACGTATATAGACCTGTTTTCTGCAGACCAGGATAAGGGCAATTACATTCTTATCAGAACGAACCTTGAGAGCATTAAGGACAGCGTTGCGATTGCCAACGGCTTCCTGCTTTATGCGGGAATGGGAGTACTTATCGTTACACTGTTCATAATAATGGTTGCGTCCAGATCAATAGTTCGTCCTCTGAGACAGATTAATTCAATTGCACAAAGTGTAAGTAACCTTGAGTTTGACGTTAAATATGAAGGCGATGCCGATGACGAAATCGGAGAACTTGGAAGAAGCATCAACATAATGTCCGAGAAGCTGGAACAGACCATTTCGGACCTGAAGAGTGCTAACAATGCCTTGCAGACAGACATTGAAGAAAAGACTCAGATTGACGAAATGAGAAAAGAGTTCCTTTCCAACGTAACCCATGAACTGAAAACTCCCATTGCCCTGATTTCAGGCTATGCGGAAGGCTTAAAGGACTGCATTAATGAGGATCCCGAAAGCCGTGATTTCTATTGTGACGTTATCATCGATGAAGCCGACAAAATGAACAAGATGGTTAAGAAGCTTCTTACACTTAACCAGCTGGAGTTCGGGCAGCAGATTATTGAGATGGAACGCTTTGATATTTCTGCTATGATCAGGTCCGTAATCAGTTCCTCCGACGTTCTTCTTAAAGACAAAAACATTCGCCTTCTCCTTAACGTGCCTGAAACAATGGATGCCTGGGCCGACGAGTACATGATAGAAGAGGTCTTTACAAACTATATTACCAATGCCATCAACCATTGCTGCAACGAAAACATAATTGATGTAAAAGCAGAAGAAACGGAAACAGGTATCAGAGTATCTGTATTTAATACCGGCGAGCCGATTCCTGAAGGCGATATAGAAAAAATCTGGATTAAGTTTTATAAGGTTGATAAGGCAAGAAGCCGCGAATACGGTGGTTCCGGCATCGGCCTTTCAATAGTAAAAGCGGTTATGGAAGCACATAACAGAGAATATGGTGTAATCAACCACTCGAATGGTGTGGAATTCTGGTTCGAAGTGGGAAAAACCTGATGAAAAGACAAGAAAAGAGCAGTCTGAACGGCGGCTCTTTTTTGAATATAAGAGAAAATGGGGACAAAAATAAAAAGCAGAGAAGATTGTATAAATTATTC
>JAKSRZ010000063.1 GCA_024403375.1 Lachnospiraceae bacterium | reverse complement strand
CAACAAAGAATCCGTTTGTGAAAATCGGGAACAGGATGTTCTTATGCTTTGCAGCAGATTCAATTACGTCCCTTCTGAGTAAGGGTTCGCCGCCGGCAAGAAGGATGAAGCTGATTCCAAGTTCATCTGCTTCATCGAATATTTTGTTCCAGTCTTCGCCGGTAAGCTGATTTACCGGTGCTGCATCGCTGCAGGCATGGTTCTGTCTGGAATAGCAGCCTGCACAATGGAGGTTGCAGCTTGAAGTGATGCTGGAAATGAGGAATGCGGGAATATGTTCTCCGTTTTCCTCTGCTTTCATTCTCTTTTCTGAAGCCTTCTTGGCTGCCACTGCAAACTCTGCCATAAATAAAGCTTCTCTCGGGTTCTTTAATGTTGCTCTTACCGCACTTTTTACAACGTTGGCAACACCATTTGACATGTACTCTTGAAAGTTAAAATCGCTCACAAACGCCTCCTGTTATTCTTCCGTCAGTATTTTCATTAATGCACAAACTGTTTCCTTCAGTTCTGCCGGGTTATCAATTCCTTTAATGCAGCTTCCAAGCTTAATTGGAACTTCAACTGCTTTTTCCTTAAGTGCATCGCCCTCCGGTGTAAGTGTCACTATAAGGTCTCGCCCGTCTTCTTCTGAGCGTTGCTTTGTAACATACCCTTTCTCCACCAGGCGATTGATAACCGGCGTCAGCGTTCCGCTGTCCAGAAACAGCCTTTGTTTCAGTCTTCCGGATGTAACCTTCTTTTCCTCCCACATAACCATCATCGTTATGTATTGGGTATATGTAAGATCAATTTCCTTAAGGAAGGGTGCGTATTTGTTCACAATAGTCTTGGCACATACGTAAATGGGAAAGCACAGTTGGTTATCCAGTTTAAGAAGATCATATTTATCCATTTCTCATCTGACCTCCGTCATTTTTTCTTTGTTGGCGACACTATACACCATTTTTTAATTGAATGCAATCAATTTTGCGCAATTTATTTATTTTTTATTTTTGGGCATTATAAAAGGCACAGGAATTAACGTTACGAAAATTCCTGTGCCTTTTTATTTCACTTATTGATTAATACAGCTTTGGATAATATTTTCGATCCAAGGATATTATTGCAAAGTTTATGATCATTGCAATTCCAAGCATAGCGAAAACCACAATCCACGCAGACAAGGGGCTTACATAGGTATAGAGGTTTCCTATGGCAAACATGGCAACACTGCTTAATACGGATTGAATTATATTCAACACTCCATTAATACGCCCCCTGTGGCTTGCAGGAATACGTTCCGATGTATACGGTCCACTGGATATGGTCATAAATACTTCGCCGAAAGTAAACAGGGCAATTGTAATAAAGTATGTGGGAATAAACCCAAGTCCAATCCAGAAGCCAACATATGCCACAAGCACAAGAACCGTGCCCATAACCATCTTCTTTGTCTGAACCAGTTTCTTAAACAGCTGAGTTATAATAGGTGTAAACAATACAACTATTATACAGTTTTCACTATTAACAAGTCCAAATAATCTTGCACCCAAATCAGCACCGTGAGCGTTTGCAATATCGATAGGCAATAAGAATCCCCACTGACCGTAAGCACACCAGAAAAGTGCCATCTCAACAATGTAGATCAGTATGATTTTGTTTTTCTTAAGAATGGTCCAGGCACTGGTATCCTTATCCACTGCCACCTGATAAAGTGAAGCCTCGGTATGCTCCTCTACCGGTGTTATATCTTTTACGAATAAAGCTATCAGAACTGTGGACGTACCGATAGCCAGTCCGCTTATCAGAAAAGACAGCCACAAATAGTCCTTGAATAAGAAGCCGGCAATGGTAGGTGAAGCCACCAGACCTATATTGGCACCAAGGTAAGACAGCGAATATGCCTTCTCTCTGTTTTCAGTAGTTGTAATATCCGCTATCAGTGTCTCGTAGGCAGGCCCTTCCATGTTCTGGAAAAGGGATCCTATGGTGAGAAAAACAATGGAAGCAAAGCCCAATGGCACGAAAGCACAGGTAATATAAAATACCACCGATACAAAATCAAAAAATACGATTATGCGTTTCTTATTGTACTTATCAGCAAGCTTACCACCAAGAAGTCCCAGCGGGAGCTGAATTGCACCGATTGCTATTGTGTATATTGAAGCCTGTGCCGGTGTCATGCCCAGCTTCTGTGTCAGAATCAACGTTAAGACAGGCCAGACCATAGAACCCATATTCGTTACGATTTTTCCGATAAACAGAATATAGTTCTCTCTCCTCAGCCCTTTATATTGTGATATCATTTTAAGCACTGATTATTTCCTCGTTTCTGATAACTTTCCTTACTCGTTCTCCGAAGTCTGCTCCGGAGCCTTCTGCTCACCAAGGTTGACTATATCATAAACCTGTCCGTCAGCATTGATTTTTTTGACTATGTCTGAAAACGCAAATACGCTTTCATCAACATAAGAAAGTTTCTCAACGTTTCTGTTCTCGATAAGGCTTGTAATGATTGCACTGACTCTGGGACCGTGGTGAGGGTTACATTCGCCTATACACGCTATTTTCCCTTCTTTTACAAGATTTTTTGCCGTCTCACTTACTCCATCAAAGGAAAGAACCAGAATATCCCCTGACTTTATGTCAGTTCCAACCTTTCTTCCGGATTCCTCTATCGCTTCGATTACGCCAAAGGCCATATTATCATTTTCACAATATACTACATTAAGCTCAGGATAAGTGTTAAGAAAAGCCTCCATAACTTCTTTTCCTTTAGTCTGTGTGTAGTCACCTACCTGCTGGTCCAGAAGATTCCAGTTATACTTTTCTACTCCGTAAAGTAATCCGTCTCCACGCCCGAGCTGTGCCGAGGAGCCCACTGTTCCCTGTACATTTACGATATTAAGCGTTCCCTCATCAATACCCTCTGCTTCAGCATAGGCATGGAGCCATTCCACAACCTTTACGCCTTCAAGCCTGAAGTCCGACCCTACAAAACATGTGAAGGGAGAATTCTCAGTTTCAACCATACGGTCAACAATTATGACGGGGATTCCAGCCGCTTTTGCTTCCTGAAGGGCGGTAGAAAAGCCGTCCTCCCTGACCGGTGCCAGCACAATAAAATCAACGCCCTGCTGAATAAAGGTTCGCACCGACATTATCTGTTTTGTCTGCTTTTGCTGCCCGTCCATATAAATCAGCTCAAATCCATTTTCACGGGAAAGAGCCGACTTCATTGACTCCGTATTAGCCCTTCTCCAGTCCGATTCTGCTCCTACCTGAGAGAAGCCGACGGTGATATATTTATTATCTGCAGGCACAGAAACTGCCTGATCTCTTTTATTACAAGAGGTCAGGCAGAAGATCATCAATATACAGATTACTATTTTTGTTAATTTGGCTGTTACCTTCATGTGTAAATCCAATCTATCTTTTTTTATTGGACCTTACCGCTGATACAATACTCTGAATAATCAGGAACAGGCAAATCATCGTTGCAATTGTAATACCTGTCCACCAGGCATCCTGGAGTCCCCAGGCTGCAACTATATTCTTGATGGTAGCCAATGACAGTACACCGAAGAAGGCACCCATAATGTTTCCGACACCGCCGGAAAGCATTGTGCCACCGATAATTGCTGCAGCGATGGCATTCATTTCATAGCCGGTTGCATGGGCCGGGGAGCCTGAACCAACGTGCATGAAATAGACAAAGCCGCCGATACCTGCCATAAGTCCGCAGATAAGATGAGATAAAAACCTTGTGCGTCTCACGTTAATTCCGAGCATCATGGCAGACTGTGCGTTTCCGCCGACTGCATAAAATGCACGTCCCAATCTCGTCCACTTCATTATGACGAACAGAACAACAACAACTATTAATGATACTATAACTCCTACTTCGGAAGATCCGGGAATGAACTGTCCAAGTCGATTGAAGCTACCCAAAAACGGGATTTCAATGCGGCTGTCCTTAAGTGCAACAAATCCTGCATGCTCAACGTTAAATGGTACTTCACATACAATAGTAACCATTCCTCTGGCAAAGAACATTCCTGCCAACGTTACAATGAACGGCTGAATATCCAAATATGCCACAAGGAATCCCTGAAAAGCACCAAAAGCAAGTCCAATAAGTAAGGATATCACAATTGCACCTAAAACACTACCCCCACGTTTATCAAGATATACGGCACAGCACATGCTGACCAGGGCTACTACACCGCCAACCGAAATATCAATTCCTCCGGTAATCATTACGATGCTCATACCACAGGCAAGAATGATAAGGCATGCGTTATTGTTAAGGATATCCAGAAACGCCTGAGGCTTTGTAAATGAGCCACCTACAAAAATGATGGCAAAAAGGTACATAAACAGGAAAATGGCTATGGTAATGGTAAGAAGAAGGCTTGTATTGGTAGCCGTAATCTTCTTCATTATTTTCTGAAAAGCATTTGCAGATTCTGATGATTTTTTACTCATTATTCCACACCTGCCTTTCTAGCAGCTTCCTTTGCATTTCTCCTGCTTTTCATTTCTTTTATCTTCTTTGTTACAACGGGTGAGGATATTACAACGAGTATAATAACCACTACTGCCTTGTAAGCTGAAATGGCTGTTGAAGGAACATCCAGCTTGTACAATGTAACTGTAAGGAACTGTATAATGTATGCTCCAAGAACGGAAGATGCCATGTTGAACTTTCCGCCGCCCAGTGCGTTACCTCCAAGAGCTACTGCCAGGATGGCATCCATTTCAATATTAAGTGAAATATTGGAATAGTTGATGGTTCCAAGTCTTGAAGTCTGAATGAGACCACAAACTGCACAGCAGACACCAAGCAAAACGAAGGTAAGGAACTTGACAAAAATAGGATTAATACCGTTCAGTTTTGCCGATTTCTCGTTGATTCCGACTGACTGTGCATAAAGTCCAAGAGTAGTAAACTTCAGTACAAGAGCTATTACTATCATGCATACCAAAGCAATAATGATTGCTGTTGGAACGGGGAAGCCCGGAACAACACCGCCAAAAATCTTGAATCTGGGATCACCTATGTAAATATTATCATAGTTATTTATCCAGCCTGCTATAGAACGTCCCGCAGTAAACATAATAAGCGTGGCTACCATTGGCGGTACCTTAAAGAAGGATACCAGTGCACCATTAAATGCGCCAACCAGCATTGTGGCTACTACTGCTGCAATGAAAGCAACTATAAGGGGAGCCTTCATTGTGTCAACATTAACTTCGTTTCCTCTGATTATGCGAAGAATAACGGATCCGGCAATAGCAATTGTTGCACCGACTGAAATATCCTGTCCTCCTGATGCGGCAGTTACAAGGGTCATACCGATAGCAAGAATTGCAAGTTCTGAACCGTAATCAAAAATGGTAACAAGATTGCCTTTAAGGATAGGGTCTCCGGCGTTATTTGCTCCTAATGATATAGCAAAAAAGCTTGGATCCCATATGAGATTGAACAGCACCAAGACAAGAAGTGCTATAAGTGGAAGCATAATCTGGCTTCCAATTAGTTTCTTGAATATTTTCATATTAATCTCCTGCTATAGTACTCATTATCTTCTGCTGTGAAACATCATCACCCGACAGTTCTCCAACCTTCTGTCTGTCTCTCATAACAATAAGTCTTGAGCATGTACGAACCATTTCGTCGATTTCTGAGGAAATGAAGGTAACGCTTACACCTTCTGATGCCAGCTGCAGTACAAGTTTCTGTATTTCTACCTTTGTGCCGACATCGATACCTCTTGTAGGTTCATCAAGAATAAGGTATTCAGGATGAGTAAGCAGCCAGCGGGCAAGAATAACCTTCTGCTGATTACCTCCGGAAAGTGATTTGATTGGCGTGTCTGCAGAAGCAGTTTTAATATCAAGCAGGTTGATATATTCTTCAGCAAATTTCTGTGCCTCAGCCTTTGAGAATGGTCTGAAGGGTCCTTTAAGAACCTGAAGTGCCAGGATTATATTATCCCTTACCGACAATTCGCCTATAATGCCATCATTTTTTCTATCTTCAGGAAGGTACGCAATACCTGATTTCATGGCATCTATAGGTTTCTTGACCTTTATTCTCTTGCCGTTCTTATCCAGATATCCGCCTATAACCTTATCTGCGCCGAACACCGCTCTTACGCATTCTGATCTTCCTGAACCTAACAGGCCTGTAAAACCGTTAATCTCACCCTTTTTAACAGACATGTCGAAGGGCTTAATATCTGCGTTACTCTGCAGTTCGTGGGCTGAGAAAATTTCTTTCCCCGAGTCTTCTCCGTCATACTTTTTGGCAATGCTCTTGATGTCGGAAAGGTCATCCATATCTTTACCAAGCATCTTGGACACGAGCTGCACTCTGGGAAGTTCCGATATTAAGTACTCTCCCACAAGTTTGCCATCACGAAGAACCGTGATTCTGTCGCACACCGCATATACCTGATCAAGAAAGTGTGTAACAAAGATAATTCCAACGCCCCTCTTTTTCAGGTCAAGCATAAGTCCGAACAGCTTCTGTACCTCATTTTCATCCAGTGAAGATGTGGGCTCATCAAGTATAAGAACCTTACACTTCATGTCCACAGATCTTGCTATGGCAACCATCTGCTGAATTGCGATAGAGCAGTTTGCCAGCTGTTCCGTGGGCTCGGCAGGTATATCCAAAGACTCCAGCAGCTGTTTTGCCGCCTTATTCATGCTTCTCCAGTTTTTCCAGATTTTTCCGTCTCGGCCGATATAAAGGTTCTCCGCAACAGTCAGGTTCGGGCAAAGGCTTATTTCCTGATAAACCGTGCTGATTCCCACCTTCTGGGCTGCTTCCGGAGAGTGTATGGACACTTCTTTGTCATCCAGACATATATTACCCTCATCTTTTGTATAAACACCTGTAAGTACCTTAATAAGGGTTGATTTACCGGCACCGTTTTCTCCCATAAGAGCATGGATTTCGCCCTCTCTGAGTGTAAAATCCACTCCCTGAAGAGCCTTAACTCCCGGAAAGCTTTTATATATATTTCTTGCTTTTAAAACTTCTTTTTCCATGTTCATACCATCTCTAAAAAAGTATTTTCGGGCGTGAGCCACCGGCACCACGCCCGACATAATTTCTTGCCGAAAATATACGATTAGATTCCGTACTTCTTTACATCTTCGTCAGTAATTGTTGTAGCATCAAAGCCCTTCTCATCCATGATGATCTGCTTCTCAACTGTCTCGCCCTTTTCAAGCTTCTGAATGATATCGTGGAGATACTGAGCCTGGAAAGGATTGCACTGTCCATCGTAGTTCCAGTTGCCGGCCTTAAGTTCCTTAAGAGCCCACTCATTGCAGTCGAAACCAAGGATGATTACGTCCTTACCAACGCCGTGTGAAATACCTGCATCATCAAGAGCCTTAACAGCGCCCTGTGCCATACCATCGTTCTCTGCATAGATAACGTTGAATGACTTACCGGCGTTGATAGCACTTGCAACAATCTTTGTAGCCTCGTTAGCGTCCCATGTAGCTGTCTGCTGAACAACCATGTTCCAGTTAGCATTGTCTGCAACCTTCTTATCAAGAGCGCCTGTACGTCCCTTCTGAGCAGCTGAACCCATAGCACCCTGAATGTGGATGATGTTGTACTCAGCAAGGTTCTGAGAAGCGAGCCATGCTACTGCCATTTCACCTTCCTTAGCCATATCAGAAACTACTGATGACTCGTAAAGGTCTGCAGATGCATCGATAGTACGGTCGAAAAGGATAACTCTTACGCCTGCCTTTTTAGCATCCTTAAGAACGCCATCCCAACCTGATGTATCAGCAGCTGAAAGAAGGAGATAATCAACGCCGTCTGTAATCATCTTCTTAGCAGCTTCAATCTGCTCATCGTTCTTTAAGCTGTAGAAGAACTGTCCTGCATAGTTATTTGTGTTGCCGTCACCGAACATAGCCTTAAGGTCGTTAACGTTAGCTGTACGATAACCTGACTCTGAAGGGTCATTATTAATAACACCTACATGAATCTTTCCATCGCTCTTTTTGCCGCCGCATGCTGCGAAGCATGCAATAGCCATTACTGCAACAAGAAGTAATGCCATCACTCTTTTCATAAAAAAATCCTCCTCTGATTTGTGTGTGTGGTCACTGTGACCCATGCGTACATACTACTCCGTAGGAGGTTTTTTTTGAATTCATTTATTTTTTTTGTTGGTTAATATTTTTAGTCTTATTTTATAATAAGTTAATATTTTTAAGAATTAGTTACATTTTTTTATCGGCAGGTAGAATTATTCTCGCCAACGTACCAACGCCCTCCTCCGATTCCAGGGTGATTCCGTAATTGGAGCCATAGTTAAGTCTTATACGCTGGTTAACGTTATATAATCCGTAAATCGATTTCTCTTTTTGTGCAGAGCTGTCCAGCTCAGCCCTGACTGTTGCCAGTCGCTCAGCCGTCATTCCTTTTCCATCGTCTCTTATTTCGAAAACGCACATGTCGCCTTCTTTTCGTCCTGTTACGGAAATGGTACCGCCACCGCGTTTTTCTTTTATGCCGTGGTACAATGCGTTTTCCACAAAGGGCTGAAGTGTCAGCTTCGGGATTTCGCATCTCAAAATTTCGTCCGCTATGTCTATGTCAAAGTTCAGTATGTCATGGTATCGAACCTTCTGTATGCTCAGATAATTTGTGATATGTCCGATTTCGTCCGCCACCGGAACCACTTCTTTACCTTGGCTCAGCGATGTTCTGAAGAAGCCGGAAAGGTTTTCTACCATCTGAACAACCTTCTCCTGCTCTCCTGATTCTGCAAGCCACACAATGGCATCCAGCGTATTGTAAAGGAAATGGGGGTTAATCTGAGCCTGCAGCAGCTCAAATTCCGCCTTTCTGAGAGATAGCTGTTCTGCTTTAATCTGAACAAGCAGCTGATTAATTTTATCAATCATCACGTTGATGGAGTCGGCCAACACCTTGGCTTCATCGCCTTCATACTCTTTTGCTCTGGCAGAAAGGTTACCGCTTGCGAAGTCGTCCGTCACCTGTGTAATTTCCGTAATGGGTCTGATAATGCTTCGGGGAATTATGTAGGAAAGAACAATAATAAGAATCAGTATAACTATAAATCCGGTTACCGATGCCATAAGCATATTCAGGAAGTTTCTTTGGTAACCTGCCTTGGCCTCACGCATATCCTGTACTTCGTAGTAAATATATTCCGACATTGTATCAGAAATCAGCGTAGTTACAATCTGAACGTCGTTTTCCCAAATTTCAATACATTCCTCGTATTTATTACCTTCACGCAGATTATTCTCAATTCGTGATGTGTATGTCTCCAGATTTGAAAAGTATTTAAGGACATAGTTCAGTCGTTGCTTATTGTCATAGGAGTCCGTTGCTTCGCTGATTCCATTAACAATGTTTCTCGCGTCTCGCAATTGTTCTCCCAGATCCGAATCCGACAGAGCAGTGTCTCCGGCAATAAGAAGATATGTCTTGTAGTCAAAATTCTCTTTGAAATCAAGACCAAATCTTGTGGCACTGAGTGTAGAGTCTATCATGCTCTCATACCTTGCGTTTATGTCCCACAAAGCCCACATACTGAAGGCATCCAGCAGCAGAAACGGAACCGTGAGCAGTATGCAGAAAAATCTGATTTTTCCGGCCAGAGTACGCACAGAAAACAGCTGTCTTATATTTTCCTTAAAACTGCCTTGTTTCAAATCAACGCTCCCTGAACTCCATAGGTGACATGCCTACGTTCTTTTTGAAAATGTATGAAAAATAATGCGAATCCTTATATCCAACAGCCTCACATATTTCCGCCGCTTTCATGGAAGTGCATTTCAACAGTTCCTTTGCCTTCTTTATGCGAAGATCGGTTAAGTATTTGATAAGTGTCTGGCCTGTTTCCTGGCTGAAAATAGTGCTGAGGTGGTTAGGTGAGAAGTTCATATGCTCCGCAACCATATTTAGGCTAAGCTCCTCGTTTGTGTAATTATCCTCAATATATCTGATTATCTCAGACACTCTTTTTCCGTTTTTGTCTCGGCTTATGTTGTCCCTCTCTCTGATAGCGGTCTCCATAATCCTGCAAAAGTATTCTCTTGCACCGTTTTCCGTAGCAAGAGTTTCTCTTTTTTCGTTTACTGCTTCGAGCTTTGAAGTATCGCCGCCGACGCTTTTTACAAAATCGGTAACCTTAAGAAATGCATCAACTACAACATATTGACGCATAAGGAGCGATTTTATGGTACTGCTTCCTGAGCCGTAGAAAAAATCCTCCACAAAAAATTTTATTTCATCTATGGCACCAAGCTTCATAAATTCAGAAAATCCGGTACGGTCAAGCTGGTTGGGTACTATTACTTCGTCAATGTTCTCATTCCCGATTTCGCCTCTCACATCTCCGTTACGAATAATTCTGTTGCCCTCCAGCAAATATCTGTGAGCAAAGGCCCTCTCTGCACTTTCGTAGCATTGTGGCAGTTCTCCCAGTCTCATAACAGAATCGCCCACGCCTCCAAAATATCTGATGTGGGAATGGCTGTCGAACTTTTCTTTGATGTTTTTTATGAAATCATTTATGTCTGCTTCCAGGGACTCCTTTGAGTCTCCTCTGAAAATGTAAGCTTTTCCTTCCGGGGATCGGTCAAAGGCTACCGGGTTGCCCTCGGTACATCTGTCCTCAATCCCATTGAATCTCCCCAGTACGCTCTTCGAATATTCCACCTGTTCGTGATAATCGCTTTTTACTTTAAGCAGCAGAATGTTGTAGCATGCCGCTGCCAGATTAATATCCAGATCGTCTGCCATCTGAAGCAGTTCGGCTGTATTGCTGTTCCCTGATACCAGTGCCGTAAAGTAGTCGCTTTTATCGTGCTCGGTATTTTCTCTCATTTCATTTCGGTAAAACTCAAGCATTTCTCTTTCCTGCTCTCGTTCTTCCACCTTTTTCTTAATCGGAGCCAGTGCCTGAATAATTTCAGCACTGTTAACCGGCTTTGACAGATATTCTGCAGCTCCCAGTCTTATTGCCTCTTTTGCATATTCAAACTCCGCGTATCCTGTCAGGAATACTATTTCGGTTTCCGGATATTTTGTGCGTACCAGTCTTGCCAGCTGCAATCCGTCCATGAAAGGCATTTTTATGTCTGTAATAAGTATGTCCGGCCGGCACTTTTCTATCATTGGCAAAGCAAGCTCCCCATCTGAAGCTTCGCCGCAAAATTCGTAGCCGTTCTCCGTCCATGGCACCTTTGTTTTAATGCCCTCACGCACCACATATTCGTCTTCAGCCAGAAAAACTTTAATCATAACTCCACCCCATAACAATTATTCTCTTATATTATCCAATCAGATGGTTGACGTCAATCCGGTGTGGTACCGCCGTCATCCTATACTGATTTGTTTGTTCTTTCTGACCACTGCATACATCAAGCTGTTAAAATTTCTGTTTTCTTTTTCCCAATATAGTCGTCCACATCAAAATATGGGTATCCCAGCTTCTGTGCAACTATCTTCCCCAGTGTTGTCTTTCCACTTCCGGATGGACCAATTATCATAATTCCGGTTGGCATATTTTCCCCATTAGCCTTATAGCATGTTCTTCCCGTAACGTGGCTTTACATTGCGGAATATTCGTCAGCTAAAAATGTAAACGTTCAATTTCTCTTACAAGATTTCTTGCGTATACTTCTGTACCCAACTGATTCGGATGAAGATTATCTATGAAGTATTCCGGCAGATGAGGAACTAAGTTCCAGCCTTCTACCAGTGTCACAATATCATATTTCTTTATAATGTCCTTCAGATTTTCACAGAATCTGATAAGTGTAGGAATTCCTTCCACGTTGTCGCCACGCCACAAGGGTGTGATGGCCAAAATCGGAATGTCCTTGTAAAGCTCGGTAATTGTTTCGTAGTATTTCTCAATATCAGCCATACTTTCTGTGCCGTACTGATTTGTTCCAAGTGCAACAATAATCTTATCCGGCTTATAGCCTTCCATCTCAACCAGAACCTTTGGATCATATACATATCCGCCGATTCCCTGATTAATAATATCGTAATTAAGGAGTCTGTTTGCTACGCTTACGTATGTCTGAGAGGATCTGAGGGGGCCGTAGCCCTGAGTAATTGAATCGCCAAGCCATAATACTTTTTCACCCTTTACAGCCGGAGTGAATTCAGCATTAATTTCAAAATTCTTGATGACAGCAAGTGCGTCTGCCGGAAGATAAACTATTACATTCTTTTTCCCCGCTGCCATAGTAAAGGTGATGTTTCCTTTTCTTTCGATGTCTTTTACATACTTTATGTCTGTAATGAGGCCATCCACGCACAGTTCAAAAGAGTCTTCCGAACCGACCCACAAAAACTTATAGTCAAATGATATCTGAGTCGCCTCTGTTGTGAATTCCAGGGTCTTGGCTGTTGAAGCATTACATCTTTCAAACCAGAATTGGAATGCCTTCTCGAAATAGTCTTCCTGTGCCTTTGTGTACTGATGTGCCATTAAGTAACCTTCATCTGTTTCGTCGAAGCTGTAGGCACCAAAGTAGATTTTTTTCAGTTCTTCATTTGTTAACTTCATATTAATCCTCCCATCGTCCATTCATATCAAAGAAATATCCCATAATTCGCTCATTTGTTTTTCTCGTTTTCCTTCTCCTTCTCAACGGACAACAATTCCCTGGACACCTTATACTCTATCAGCTCATAGAGGTATTCCGGCATCTTTCTTTTTCCCTGCTCCCAATCACGCACAGTACCAAGAGGAATATGGAGATAATTAGCAAAATCCTCTCTCTTCATCCCGGTCAACTGACGTAAATATTTTATCATTCTGCCTAAACGTTCGGCTTCCGTTTCATCGTTTCGTATTTCAACATCAATATCTTCCATGCTCATTCTCCTACAGCGTTGCTTCACTTAAGATAGTACAGCTTTGCTGTAATGTCAATACATAGAAGGGCCATTAGGAATTATTTCCCAATTGGCCCGGTTGAAATCCATATTTGCTAATTAATAAAGTCTGCTATTGCAAATAAGCCTTCCCATGCATGGGGATCCGCAGGGTCAAGATTAGTCCATTTTTCAATGGTCATTTCCGGATTATTGTGCAGCAGAACAGTTTTGACTTTGCTTCCGTCCCTTTCCCTCTCCAATATGGAAAAATACTGGTGTTGTGTAACAAATATCTGCTTTCTGGCCCATTCATCCCTTCGGGTATCCACCACTAACGTAACCTTTTCACCATCATAAAGTAAGTAGCTGATGATCAGATCTCCCTCATCCGTATACTTGCCGATGAGAAGGCTTGTAGGCTGCCCCTGCTCATATAGGTTTCGAAACGTTTCCAGATAATTTTCTCCATAGACGTTCGCAAAGGAAACAATGAAGCACCCGTCGTTTACAAGTGTCTCCCTATCATCGGGAAGTTTTTCCAGAAAAGCCATTATTTCTTTCAGCTGAGCTTCTTCCAAATACTGATTATCAATCAGCACTCCATCTTCCTCATATATCCACGAGAAATCCTGCGCCGCCTTGGTGTTCCCACGCAAATATCTAACATAAATAATGGCACCTGCCACAAGCACCAATATTACGGCCACTAAAAATATTTTTTTGAAGCTTGATACCTGTTTCAATGTGTTTCTCCTTAAAATCAGAATCGGTTTTTACTCTGCATTATCATAATAGATTTCTATCGCATTTGCTACAAAGCCGGCTGTACCTTCTCCGCCATACGAACCGATATTCGTTGTAAAGTCTCCTTCTCCAGTTACAATGTGGAACTCATTTTTATGAAATGTCAGTAGTCCATCATCCC
>JAKSRZ010000062.1 GCA_024403375.1 Lachnospiraceae bacterium | reverse complement strand
CATCAAAGTGGTTGTAGTTTACAGGAGCCATTCTGGCATCATCACAATGACAAAGTCCATGCCATACACGATACTTTTCGTTTACTCGCATATGACACATCTGCACGGGGAGAAAATATTCTACAACGGGCTGCCATACACCGACATCGTAAATACCACTTCCTATTCCGAAATCAGAAGAAACTTGTTCCCCATAGCATATGCGGTACATTCCTTCTTCGGTAACGTCGCTGAAATCACAAATCAGATACTGATAGCGGAGGAAAATTCCCCATTCCTCAGGCTGAATTTTTTTAACTTCCTTGTAGCCTGTGGGTGTAAGCTTTTCGAGGCTCACGGGGAACCTGTTTTTGTCTCTTTCGTCCAGCTCAATAACCGCCTTTTTGGGCTGGCATGGATGATAGCCTACCTGAGAAGTCTGAATGACAGGGGTGTACATCCAAGAGGTGTCCACGTAGGGCTTTATTATCCATTTTATGGCTTCTTTTTCTGTATTTGCGGGAATCTCTGAAGAAACAGCAAACCAGCCGTTATTATGATTCATTCTTCCGTCGTAAAGCCTAAGCTCTGCGGTTTCCGAAATTATTGTCATTCGGTAAAGAGAATTATCCGGTCTCAGGGTAAAGCTGTGACCCACTGCCATAGGGGCACCAATAAGATCGTCTGCAATAATGGGATTGTAGCCCTTGTTATATCCGGCAAGCTTTTCTTTATTTGCAAGAGCGTGAGGCAGTGGCTTGATTTTGTTTGAATGGTCATAATTGGCAGGCTGAGCCTTTGTGGGACCGTTAGCCTGACGAGGGAATATTCCTGTGGCATCATCCATCATCCAGGGCTTACCGAACAGGTCACCGGGGTACAGTTCCAGGTTAAAACAGAGCTTACCAAGAAATTCCTGCGGAACAGGTCTGTCCAGGCTTACAACGATTTCAACACCATCTTCCAGACCCCTTGCTACTACTTCATAGCTGAATTCAAAATCAGGATAGATAATCGGATTGAAACCATTCAGATGAGCATTGATATCAGGATAGGAAAGTGTAGTGGTGATGGAATTTCCTTCCTGGTCCACCTTTCGATCATCCTGCTTTGGAACAGGCTGCCACTGACCGGGGGTCTGCTCGAATCGAAGATCTCCATTTGTGGCAATTCTTCTGCCGTTCATAATGACACTGATGCCGGACTGATGCCCTGCGGGGTATTTGTCATCAAATGCCATTACATTTACACCGTGGTTTTCAAAGTATGCTTTGTTATTTAATTTAAAACCCATAGTCCATGACCTCACTGTTTAATATAAATTCATTATGCAGATTACGG
The DNA here is from genome assembly GCA_024403375.1 of Lachnospiraceae bacterium. GTDB lineage: Bacteria > Bacillota > Clostridia > Lachnospirales > Lachnospiraceae > RGIG3528. The sequence continues at coordinate 13,376 of JAKSRZ010000062.1, read as the reverse complement.
GGGATAGTAGTCAATGGAATTTTCTTGATTATAGTTGTAAAAATGCGTTATTTTTAGGATGTGTGGCAGATAAAATAAAAAAATTAATGTTTTTCGATAAAAAGTAGTTGACAATCGAAAAAGAGGTGCTATAATACAGTTATCGATAAACGATAAAATGTTATCGAAAAGCATAGGAACGTCGACGAATATTAATAACACACACAAAAGGAGATATTAAAATGAGAGAGAAATCAGTAAAAACAGTAAACGTTATCGGACTTGTAGGAAAGATCCTTTCCATCATTGCAATTGTATTTACGGGCCTCGGAATGTCCGGAGTACTTATAGCGACAATAGCTATGCATATTCTTCCTAAAAGCTTTTTGGATGTAAGAATTAATACAGGTATAAAAGCAATAGTGGATATGTCAGGCTTTGGCGATGAGGTTGTAAATGCACTTAATAGCGACGAGTTTGCCGAGGGGTTAGAAAACGGAGCGTCCTTTAACGGCAACGACATCTCCATGGCTTCTGTAAGAATTGAAGGATCGAAGCTCTATGTGGATGGTGAAACGGAGATTACGGAAATCAATGTAAGAAATATAAGAATTGTGCTCTGGCTTGCAGTTTTCTCAATGGCGATGGCAATCGTTATATGTGTATTTGTTCTCAGACTCAGCGAAGCCTTCAGAGTTTGCTCCACACCGTTCTGCAATCTTGTTATTTCAAGAATGAACCAGCTGGCTATCTGCCTCATTCCCTGGGCTATTGTAACATGGATTGCTGAAAAAGTTGCTACAAGCCTTATGTCAAACAGCGTAAATCTTGGCGTAAATGTAAACTTTGCTTTCATTGGTGCGGTTATCCTTCTCTTCGGCCTTGTTCAGATTTTCAAGTACGGTGCGGTTCTTCAGCAGGAAGCTGACGAAACATTATAAGGAGGAAGAGTATGGGACAGATTATTCTTAGACTTGACCGTGTTATGGCAGATCGTAAAATAAGCCTTAACGAGCTTTCCGAGAAGGTGGGAGTTACAAACGTCAACCTTTCGAAAATGAAGACCGGTAAAATCAGTGCCATAAGGTTCTCAACGCTTGAAGCAATATGCGAGGCCCTGGACTGTCAGCCGGGAGACATATTGGAATATAAAAAGGACTGATATACATAAGAGTGCGTCGGAGAACATTTGACGCACTTTTTTTTCATTGAATTTCTTGCGAAAATGGCAGGGGTTGTGCTATTTTAGACGGGTATTGAAAGGAAACGGATTATGTATAAAGTTCTTGTAGTAGAAGATGAGAAAGGCATATACGATGGTATTGAAACTGTCTTAAAGCCTTGGAATATTGAAACCTTCGCAATAAAAGATTTTTCGAATGTAACAGCCGAATTTGTAAAGACGGAGCCGCACCTTGTGCTGATGGATATAGGACTCCCCTTTTACAACGGATTTTACTGGTGCACCGAAATCAGAAAGCTTTCAAAGGTGCCTATTGTATTTATTTCATCAGCCTCAGACAATATGAATATTGTTATGGCTATGAACATGGGCGGGGATGATTTTATTGCAAAGCCCTTCGATGGAAATGTATTAGTGGCAAAAGTACAGGCTATATTAAGACGTGTGTATGATTTCGCAGATTCCGTACCGATTCTGGAACACAAGGGAGCATTTCTGAACACCGGAGACAGCACCTTTATGTATAATGATAAGCAGATACCGCTTTCAAAGAATGAGTTCAGAATTTTACTCACACTTATGCAGAACAAAGGCAAGACAGTCAGCCGCGAAAAGCTGATGGAGGCACTTTGGAAGACAGACACCTTTGTGGACGAAAATACATTAACGGTAAATGTGGGAAGATTAAGAAAAAAACTGGAAGAGAACGGCCTTCCGGGGTTCATTGAAACGAAAGTGGGAATGGGCTATATTATTTCGTAAACATGATTAAGAATTATATAAAAAACAGAATACTTACGGCAATGCTGCTGGTGGGGCTGTTCCTCTTCCAGCTCGTATGTTTTGCCCTTTATGGGTTGCCGGCAGAAGCAGTATTATACCCCAGCTTCCTGTACCTGATTATTCTGGTGATAGTTACGATAGTCGACTTTGCAAAATATCGCAGAAAGATGCTTCACCTGGAACAACTGATGACGCTTCCTGAGGGCTTCCTGAAGGAACTGGAGGACTATAACGGCGTTCTGGATGAGGCGTATAAAAGGATAATAGAGGCACTGGAAAAAGAGACAAGAACCATTGCAGCAAAGGCAGATGGAAATTATTCGGAAATGGTGGACTATTATACACTATGGGTTCATCAGATAAAAACTCCGATTGCATCGATGAAACTTACTCTTCAGAATGAAGACAGTGCTACCGCAAGAAAACTCAGCAAAGATCTGACGGAAATCGAGCAGTATGTAGAAATGGTATTATGCTACCTTCGTCTGGACTCTGATTCCACGGATTATGTTTTTAAGGAATATTTGCTTGATGATGTGGTAAACGGAGCGTTGAGAAAACAGGCAACGCAGTTTATCGGAAAGGGCTTAAGCCTCCAGTATGAGCCACCTGAAATCAGCGTGCTGACAGATGACAAATGGCTTAGCTTTGTTGTGGAGCAGGTTCTTTCCAATGCACTTAAGTACACAAATACAGGCTATGTAAAGATTTTTGTGGAAGAGAGGGAACAGCTACTTACCCTCACCATAGAGGATTCAGGTATCGGAATTGCTCCCGAGGATGTACCCAGAATATTTGACAGAGGTTACACCGGTTTTAATGGCAGATCGGATAAAAAGGCCAGCGGGCTTGGATTGTATCTTTGCAGGAGAATATGTGACAATCTGGGTCTTAAACTTTGGGCTGAGTCAGAGGTTGGCAAAGGCACAAAGGTTCATATCGATTTTCCGATGGAAAAAAGAATTCATGAATGATGTGACATATTTGTAAGGTGAAACAAAAGAACTGTAAGCCGTTTCGATGGTGAACAGTTCTTTTTTGAGATATACTTGGCAACAGATACGCGAAAGGCAGGAAATAAAATGAGTTTACTTGAAGTAAAAAATGTAAAAAAGATATACACCACAAGAATGGGCAAAAACCAGGTTGAAGCCCTGAAAAATGTAAGCTTTTCTGTTGAAAAAGGTGAATATGTTGCCATTATGGGAGAATCAGGAAGCGGAAAGACAACGCTGCTTAATATTCTCGCCGCATTGGATAAGGCAACCGGCGGCCAGGTAATTCTTGACGGCAAGGACTTATCAACGATTAAAGAAAGTGACATTGCTACCTTCAGACGTGATAACCTTGGATTTGTATTCCAGGACTTTAATTTGCTGGACACTTTCTCAATTGAGGACAACATCTACCTTCCACTGGTCCTTGCAAATCGCTCACATGGTGAGATGGTAGGAAGACTTACCCCTATTGCCGAACAGCTTGGTATCAGTGAACTCCTTAAGAAGTACCCTTACGAGGTGTCAGGAGGACAGAAACAGCGTGTGGCAGTAGCGAGAGCACTCATATCGAACCCTAAAATAATTCTTGCGGACGAGCCTACAGGTGCATTGGACTCCAAGGCTACCGATGAGCTATTAAAGATGTTCTCAAAAATTAATCAGAGCGGACAGACAATACTGATGGTTACACATTCAGTAAAAGCTGCCAGCCATGCAAACAGAATTCTGTTCATTAAGGATGGTGAAGTTTATCACCAGATTTTCAGAGGCGAATCCACAAATGAACAGCTTTACCAGAAGGTAAGCGAAACTCTTACAATGCTTCAGGCAGGTGACAAGTAATGAAAAAAGGACTGTACAGAAAGCTTGCCTGGATGGGCATTAAGAGCAATCGACAGATGTACATCCCCTATTTTGTTATGGGCATCTGTGTTATTGCAATTTATTACATACTTGACGCGTTGGCACATAATTCGCTTGTGGGAGCAATAAGCATGACGCTTGCGGTGGTGCTTATGCTGGGAATGAACGTAATAGTATTCTTTTCTCTTACGTATCTCTTATATACTAATTCCTTTCTTATGAAGAGAAGACTAAGAGAATTCGGGTTGTACAATGTTCTGGGAATGGACAAAAGAAATCTCACAAAAATTCTTCTGTGGGAGAACGGAATATCTGCGGGGATCTGTATTGCAGGCGGTGCTTTTGTGGGAGCTATACTTGAAAAAATAAGTGAGGTATGCCTTTGCAGATTTGTCCATGAGGATATAAACTATAAAATCCAGTTTTATCCTTATGCATTTATTAGAACAATAGTGATCTATGCAATCCTCTATTCGATTATCCTGCTAAGATCTATTTTCGTGGTTCGTAAAAACAACGCTATCGAACTGCTGAAAAATGATAATATGGGAGAAAAGCCGGTAAAAGCAAACTGGTTTTTCGCTATATTAGGTGCTGTCGGACTTTGTTGGGCTTATTATATTGCACTGAAGAGCAATGCTTCCATGACAGCCATTAAGAATTTCTTCTTTGCGGTTGTTCTTGTTATTATTTCTACGAACCTTCTGTTTATTGCCGGTTCTGTGGCACTTTGCAAATTGCTGAATAAATGGAAGAGCTATTACTATAAACCAAGACATTTTGTTTCGGTATCATCCATGACGTACCGTATGAAAAGAAACGGAATGGGGCTTTCTGTAATATGCATCCTTGCAACAATGGTAATGGTTATGATTACCGGGTCCGGCTGTCTTTTCTTTGGCGAAGAGGAAAGTGTTGCACGCCAGCATCCTCAGGACAGCCACATTATATTGAGATTTGATGATGTGAACAAAATCGGTGACGATAATATTGCACAGATAAGAAAGATATATGAAGATGTGCAGAATCGCTATGATGCCAAAGTTACTGAGGTTCAGGAGGGAAGATACCTGGAAACATCAGGACTTCTTGACAACGGTCGGCTTGTTCTTGACGATGAGAACTCAAGAAATTTGTTTGCATCTACTGACGTTATTCGGAAAATTCATGTGGTATATGTGCTGGATGAAAGAGATTATAATGCACTTTCCGGCGAAAATGCTCAGCTTGATAGTGACGAAGTTCTGCTATATACGAACCGTGACAGATATGCAGAGAATCACATCGATATAAAGGGGCTTAAGGACTTCAGAGTCAAAGAGGTACTTAAGAAATTTCCTTACATTTACTCCAAAGAAGCGGATATTATGTTCAGCTCCCTTTGCCTGGTTGTAAAAAATTATGATGAGTTTGCACCACTTTGTTTCTCTGATGAATCCATAAAAACAAAAATGCTTGTGGAAGCACAGTGGTATTACGGCTGGAATGATGGGATTACCGACCTTTCCAAAGAACTGGATATGATGAGTGATATGGTTGCGGAATCAGTTGATCTTTACAGATGGACTGATGGCACAGTATCACGAAACGCAGCCAACATAAATCTGGACAGGCAGGATTTTTATACGATGTATGGCGGCCTTTTCTTCCTTGGTATTCTTCTCAGCGTGGTATTTATTATCGCTACGGTTCTGATTATATATTACAAACAGATTACCGAAGGCTTTGAAGACCAGAAAAGATTTGAAATCATGCAGAAGGTTGGCATGACAAAGAAGGATATTAAACAAAGCATTAATTCACAAATGCTTACTGTGTTCTTCTTCCCGCCCTTCCTGGCTGTAGTTCATCTGAGCTTTGCAATGCCCATGATGTTTGAAATGCTTAAGATATTCGGGGTATACAATAAACCATTGCTTATTGGTATTGCGATTGCATGCGTAACTGTGTTTGCAATCGGTTACATCATCGTTTACAAGGTGACAAGCAACACCTACTATAAAATTGTAAGCGGTGAACATATTTAGCCTTCTCCTTATGTTTCTCCAATGATATAAGAGCCGGATGATTATTCGTCCGGCTCGCTTTTTACTGCCCTCACGCTTTAGCGTGAGGGAGCCCGGTTGCTATGAGCGATTGGGAAACAGCGACAGCAGTTTCAACCATTTTGAAATGTTTATTTGATACGCTACGGCCAAAATGCTATAATGAATTTATGGGGATTAAGGAGGAAAAAGCATATGAAGCGAAAACGGGCTTTTGAAAAAATAATAATCGGAATAATGCTGCTTACAATGGTCTTCTCGTGTTGCGGCTGTGTAAAAAAGGCTACTGCGGTAGGACTGGTCAGCGTCGCCTTGGGAATCAGCACCGAGGGAGGAATAATCGAAGAAAAAGTTGATACTCACGGCGGCTTTCATAATGACGGCATGACGTTTATAAAGATCAGCTTTGAAGATAAGGCCTTTGCCAAACAGGCTGCTGTATCCGAACACTGGAATGCCTTGCCGATGACGGGGAATCTGGCAACAATTCTCTGGGGGGACGGATATACATCATTTTTTGCAAATGAAAAGGGCGAACCATATGTGCCTGAAGTTAAGGAAGGACTGTACTATTTTTACGACAGGCACAAAGAGAGTACCGATAAATACAGCTATGAAGACATCATGGACAGATATTCATTTAACTTTGATGCGGCGGTCTATGATGCTGAAAACAATGTACTTTATTTTGTTCAGCTCGACACATAAGGAACAATATGAACTATACGATTTTTCTTGATAAGGGCGGAGACAGGAATCAGGCCGAAAAGATGGCTAAATTACTGGGAGCACCCATTACTGAAAAACTTGAAAACACAGAAAACGAACCCGTTTTGAGATATGCAAAAGACGGGCTCTTTTTTGAGAACGGAAAAATGGTGTTGCACGGGGATTTTGCGGCCATGAAGCATCGACTGCTGAACGGGCGACTGCTGCATGAACCATTGCTTAAGGCGGCCAAACTTAAGGAAATTGATGGCCCCATGAATGTGGTGGATGCAACCGCAGGCCTGGGAGAAGACTCGATTCTTCTGGCAGCGGCAGGCCATAATGTAACCTTAATAGAGCGAGATCCCATTATTTGTGCCCTTCTTAAGGACGCAGTAAGACGTGGCAGCAAAGTGGCTGAACTGAAGGAAACCATGACAAGAATGAAGGTGGTTGAGGGAGACAGTATACAGAAACTGGCAGAGCTCTCGGAGGAGCCTGACGTAATAGTTCTGGATCCTATGTTCCCTGATAAAAACAATACAGCACTTGTAAAAAAGAAATTTCAGATGATTTATCTTCTGGAGCGGCAGAGCGATGATGAAGACGATCTCATGCAGGCTGCGATAAATGCAAATCCGAGAAAGATTGTCGTCAAACGTCCCTTGAAAGGACCCTGCCTTGGAGGAATCAAACCGGGGTATTCACTTGAAGGTAAGACAATTCGATATGATTGTATCGTTTTGCCAAGGTAAAAAGCGAACGGCAGGAGGAAAGACATGGCACAATGGCTGAAAAATGCAATATTTTATGAAATTTACCCCCAGAGCTTTTATGATTCAAACGGGGACGGAATAGGCGATTTTAACGGTATTACGAAAAAGCTGGATTATATCAAGTCTTTAGGATGTAATGCAATATGGATGAATCCGTGTTACGATTCACCATTTAAGGATGCCGGCTACGACGTACGAGACTATAAGAAAGTTGCGGAAAGATACGGAACGGAGCAGGATCTGCTTAATCTCTTTTCTGAGGTTCATAAGCGAGATATGCATATTATTCTGGATCTCGTTCCCGGACACACTTCTGAAGAACATGCCTGGTTTACGGAAAGTAAGAAGGCAGAAAGAAATGAGTATTCCGACCGATACATTTGGACCAGCTGGTGGCTTGAGGGGGGAGACGGCTTGAATTTTGTAGCCGGAGAGTCTCCCCGTGATGGCGCATATATTTTGAACTTCTTCAAATGCCAGCCGGCACTGAATTATGGCTTCCTTAAGCCCGAAAAACCATGGCAGAAGCCCATGGACGATCCTGCTTGCCTGGCAACAAGAGAGGCGATTTATGACATTATCTGTTTCTGGTTGGACAAGGGCTGTGACGGATTCAGAGTGGACATGGCGGATTCACTTATTAAGAGAGATGACGAGAACAAGAGCGGCACGATAAAAGTGTGGCAGGACATTCTTGGAAGAGTCCACAGAAAGTATCCCGAAGCAGCTTTCGTATCTGAGTGGGGACGTCCGGAACAATCAATTCCCGCAGGCTTCGATATGGATTTCCTTCTGGACTGGTGGGGCAGCGGATATAAGCTGCTTGCAAGAGAATATTCCGACCATAACGGCGGCGAGGACAACAGCTATTTCAGAAAAGGCGCCAAAAGTGGTTCAGCTGAAAAGTTTCTGAAGGATTACATGGACCTTTACGAAAAAACCAAGGGGAAAGGAGCAATAGCTCTCATAACGGGAAACCATGATACACCAAGGCTACAGCCGAACCTCGATAATGATGACGTAAAACTTTTCTTCGCATTTTTCTTTACAATGCCCGGAACACCGTTTATGTATTACGGTGACGAAATCGGAATGCATTATATCGACAATATGCCTACAAAAGAAGGCGGCTATTCACGAACCGGAACGAGAACTCCCATGCAATGGAGCAATACGGAAAATGCAGGCTTTTCGACGGCAGAGGGGAATAAGCTGTACCTTCCTGTGGATAAGAGAAATCTGGCTGAAATAAACGTGGAGACTCAGGAACAAGACGACAACTCGCTTCTGAACACTTTCAGAAAGATTACGGCATTCAGACATTCTGAGCCTGAACTTAATGACTACGAAAACCTGGAATTACTCAGCCACGAGCCACTGGTGTATAAACGTGGAAGTATTGTTATGGCTGTAAATCCCACCGGCGTAGATAAAAAATATAAGCTGAACAACAAACCGGCAGGAAACGTACTGTTCTCACTTGGTGATGCTTCGCTGGAGAATGATGAGATTATGTTACCGGCAGGAAGCTATATTGCCGTTCGATAAAAAGGAGAAAGATACTATGGATGCAATAAAAATTGGACAGGTGGATATATCATCGGCACGTGGCAGTAAAGGGCTGCTGGGTGATCTGGACGGTGATGGCCGCATGGAACTTGTGATGGTACAGGCGGACGGAGACATAGACGACAGATATGTTCCACATCAGGCCGTATGCATCACTGCTTATAAACTTACCGGCGAAATCATGTGGCAGAAGGGAAAACCCACAGAGAAGCCCGGCGGATTCGGATCGGATTTTCCGGCACAGGTTTACGATATCGATAACGATGGAATGCTTGAAGTTCTTTGTGTTATGAATAAACGATTCCTTGTGCTTGACGGATGCACCGGAGCTGTGAAAAAGGACTTCCCCCTTCCCGCACCTGAAGCACACGACTGCATTATCATCTGCAATATTTCGGGGAAAACACATCCCAGTGACATTATTCTGAAGGACAGATATTTTCATATGTGGGCAATGGATTCAGACTTTAATCTTTTATGGACTCACGAAGGAAATATCGGACATTTCCCTTGGGCAGAGGATGTAAACGGTGATGGCTATGACGAAGTTATGGCAGGCTATGATTTATTGGATCATAACGGAAAAGTCCTTTGGTCATGCAAAGATCTGGAAGACCATGCGGATTGCCTCTGGGTGGCAGACATAAATGGAGACGGTAAAAAAGAAATATGTGTAGGAGGCAGTGTTACCTGCCTTTACGATGCTGAAGGAAACGAGATCTGGCGTTATGAGGACTCAATAGAATCACAGCACATTGCTCCCGGCAGATTTGTGGAAGACGGCGGAAAAGGATTGCAGCTGGCAGGCCTTGATCGAATAAGACGAGGCGATGGCTACAAGGGCCAGTGGGATGGAAAAGATGGTATGTTCCTTATAGGCTCTGACGGAAAAGGGTTATGGAAGGAAGACCGACAGACAAAGGGATGGCTTACCATTGTAGATACCTTCAGAGACTGGAACGGGGAAGGAAAGGACTATATTCTCGCTTACAGAAGGGGAGGCGGTGTGCTTCCGGGCCTTTATAATGGCAGTGGAGAAAAGGTTGTGAATTTCCCTGAAGATGGCTATGTGCTTCATGGCGATTTGTTTGGCCGTGGCAAAGAGGATGTAATAGTATATAATGCAGATACTGCGTGGATTTTTGCGGGAACGGAGTATGATTTACAGCAGAAACCGTCAGGAATGAGGATACCCCAGACAAGAAGACTCTATTCACAGACACTTTATCCCGGCGGAACATATTAGTTTGGAGGCAGCTATGGGCGTAATGGAATCATTAAAAACAAGAAGAACTTATCGACGCTTTGAAAGCAAGCCGGTTCCGGAGGATGTGGTAGCTGACATTCTCGAGGCGGCACGTATTGCAAACTGCGGTGCCAACAGACAGGCACTTAAATACATAGTTGTATCCGATTTCGAAGAGGTCAAGAAAGTAAATGCCTTGGTTCACTGGGCAGGTTACTTGTCAAAAGAAGTAGGAACGCCTAAGGAAAATGAAATTCCTACACTTTTTGTGGGAGTGCTTCAGGATACACTTATTCCGGGAAATGTGGATGTGGATGCCGGAATTGCAATGGCCAACATGACAACGGCAGCCTGGGCAAAGGGCGTGGGAAGCTGCATGATGGGAGCTATTGAAAGAAATGAACTGGCCGTGTTGCTTAAGCTTCCTGAGAATCTGAAAATACATACAATGGTTGCTTTTGGCTATCCGTCGCATAAGAGCAATATCGTGCCTATGAAGGATGGGGACGTAAAATATTATGTGGATGAGAACAAGGACTACTACGTACCGAAGAGAGATTTGTACGATATTTTAATTTAATTATACAATTAGCCAATGCCTGTATTTACTGCTTTTATTTTATGATTGTTGAATATTAGAAAGTTTATATTTTTTATATTGACTTTTAAGCTCCGTGATAGTATTTTGATGTAACACTTGCGATGGTTCAACTAAAAAGAACCAAATATTAGCATGGAGGATTTATATGAAAAAAATATTATCAGTATCTTTAACAGCAGTAATGCTCGTTGGACTTCTTGCATTTGCAGGATGTGGTAAGGAAAAACTTTCCATGGGCCTTGGTGTTTATACACCCGCTCTTACAGCTACCGACGCTTCAGATGAAGCTAATGGTGAAGGTGAGGCAGATGCTTGTGGCGTAGCAGTTCTTGTTGACAAGAACGGTAAAGTTGTAAAGATGGCAATGGATGTTGCTCAGAATAAGGCACAGTACACTGCAACAGGTGAGTTCGTAGCAGCAGAGTATCCTTCCAAGAGACAGAAGGGCGATGGCTACAACATGGCTAAGTTCGGAGCTGACAGAAATGGTGACGGAAAGGTTCTTGAGTGGTATGCTCAGGCAGACGCTTTCATTGAGCAGTGCATCGGTAAGACAGCAACTGAAATTAAGGCATTTGCAGCAGACGATCACTATGGCATTGAAGAAATTCAGAAGGCCGGTTGTACAATTCATGTTTCTGATTTCGTTCTCGCTACAGTAAAGGCAATTGAGAATGCAAAGGCTTCAGAAGCTACAGCTGATTGCTCACTTGGCCTTGGTGTTGCTTCAGAGCAGAGCCACAGCAGCAAGAACGCAACAGAAGAAGGTGACGGCCTTAACGAGGTTGACTCTTCATTTGCAGCAGTTGCTTATGACAAGAACGGAAAGGTTGTTAACGTAATTACAGACGTTGTTCAGCAGAAGTTCGGCTTCGATACAACAGGTAAGGCTACAACAGATACAACATCTCTTCTTAAGACAAAGCTCGAGCTTGGCGATGGCTACAATATGGCTAAGTTCGGTACAGACAGAAACGGTGATGGTGCAGTTCTTGAGTGGTACGACCAGTCTGCAGCTTTCAACACATTCTGTGTTGGACATACAGTAGCAGAAGTTGCAGGATTTGCTCAGGCAGATGGTTATGGTATTGCAGACCTTCAGACAGCTAAGTGCACAATGAGTGTAAGCGAGCTTGTAAAGGCTGTTCAGAACGCAATGAAGTAATTCTTGCAGGGAAACCTATATTGAATTATAATCTCGGAGGAGCGAAAAACACTTCTCCGAGATTTATTTTTTATCTTAACACTGAAAGGGCATTTATAAATGCTTGTAAAACATCACAGAAGGCCTTTTTTACGCCTTGTTTCTGTTGCAATGGTTATTTGTATACTGTTGGCGACAGCGGGGTGTGAAATGCCGAAAAAAAGCAAAACCAAATATACGGATTATGCCTTCGACTTTTTTGATACTGTGGCGGTTATTACCGGATATGAAGATAACGAAGCAGAGTTTAAGGCAACAATCGACGAACTATATGATATTCTGAGAAATTGCCATCAGCAGTACAACATTTATCTTTCATATGAGGGCGTGAATAATCTGCTGGCTATCAATAAGGTTGACAAAGCAAGCGGGCAGCACAATAGAGTTCCCGTGGCTCAGGAAACGTGGGATATGCTGAAATTCAGTAAGTATATATACGACCTGACAGATGGAAAAACAAATGTGGCAATGGGCTCCGTGCTTTCTCTTTGGCATAAGGCAAGGGAGTATGGTGCAGATAACCCTTCAAAAGCATATCTTCCTGACAGAAATGAGCTCCTTGCAGCCTCTGAACATGTTGATTTTGAAAAAATCGAATTCGACGAAAGTACCAGATCAATATTTATTTCGGATCCGGAGCAAAGTATTGATGCGGGAGCGGTTGCGAAGGGATATGCAATAGAACTGATGGCAAAACACCTGGAAGAAAAGGGTAAAACGGGATATTGCCTGAACGTTGGCGGAAATATCCGTACCATCGGTAAAAGGGGAGACGGTGCAAAATGGGGCGTAGGCCTCGAAAATCCTCTTGCAGATACGGTTAACGGAAATGGGGAGGACATATATATATCTGTTCTGGAACTGGTGGATAAGGCAATGGCTACCAGTGGCTCCTACCAAAGATATTATACGGTGGATGGTGTTCAATATCATCACATTATCGATCCGGTATCGCTTATGCCGGAGAATCGATGGTTGTCTGTGTCAATAGTATGCAATGACGCAGGAATGGCCGACGGATTGTCTACAGCGCTGTTCAATATGAGCTTTGAGGAAGGCTCCGCACTCATAGAAAGTCTTGATGATGTGGAAGCAATCTGGATGACTCCTGAAGGAACGATTAAGAAAAGCAGCGGTTTCAGTCAATACGAAAGACAATAGATTAAAAAAGAAGAAGCAACAACCGTAGGTGAAATCACCTTGGTTGTTGCTTCTTTTTGTCTGCTTTGGGGTTGTTTTACACAACCTCATTATTTGTTGATTATAATGCGTGCTCTGCACCGTAGGAGGAACTGAAGTCGGTGAGCTTAAGACATTTCTTAGGACAAAGCTCAACACACTTGCCACAGTTGTTACAGAGTGAGTAATCAATAACTGCACAGTTGTCAACTACCTTAACAGCACCCTGCTCGCAGCTGAG
>JAKSRZ010000061.1 GCA_024403375.1 Lachnospiraceae bacterium | reverse complement strand
CTGCATAAATTTTCATGGACGCTTCCGGATTCAGTGCATCTCCACCCAATCCGTATACGGTTTCAGTAGGAAACGCCACAAGTCCTCCGTTTTTCAGGATTCTTCCTGCTTCTGCAAAATCTTCGGGGCGTATTGTTTCCCTGTCCAGTTTTATAACTTTTGTCTTTTTTTCTTTTATTTCACTTTCTGACAACGAAAAGACTTCCTTTCATTCGTTCCGAAGGAACTATTTTATATGTTGATTAATAATCTCCCAGATTCCGTCAGCCTCCTGGCCGAGACGCCAGAATGCCGCTCCTGCCACGTCTCCGCTTGCCACAACCTGCAGCTTATAGGAGAGTGACTGAATGTCCTCAAGCCACACTTTATATGTTACTCCCGAAATAACACATTCCGCATAGTTCTGTCCGGTTTCAGAATCCCATCGTGTTTTCAGGTTATTGTCCACAATAAAGCTGTTTGCACCGTTCATGGAGCGTGCTTCGCTTGTAACGCCGCTTTTGGCTTCCATCCAGATTCTTGTATAAAAAGGCAATGCCACAACAATGTGTTCCTTTTTTACCATAGTAAGGCAATCCGTAACCGCCTTCTGTACATAGCCTATGGACGATACCGAGCCTGCCTCCTGGCTTCCTGCGTAATGTTCGTCATATGCCATGAGTATTACGTAATCGGCAAATTTTCCCTGGCTTTCCAGGTCATAATATGCTCTGTAGGCCGAAGGAACGTAATTGTCCACGGAAATAATCAATCCATGCTTATGTGCTTCCACCGCCAGTTCTTTGATAAACTGAACGAAGTGAACTCCGGTTTCTCTCGAAATAGCCTCAAAGTCAACGTTGATACCGTCTGCCCCTATCCTCAGAGTCTCTGATATAAGGTTGTTAATCATGATTTCTCTTGTCTTTGTAGATGAAAGAGGCTGGAGTGTACTTACGTTATCTGCAAAATTATCCAGCAAGGGCCATACTTTGTAGCCGTCATTATGTGCCTTCTGAACGTATTCTATGTCAGCTATGGATTCAATTGTTCCTTCCACGTCCGCAAGGCGATACCATGTGGGTGAAATGACATTCATTCCGTCAGCTTTGCTTACTGCTGTTTCGTATGTGGAATTGCCTGCCGCGGAAGATATCTGATGCCAGCCCAGCTTTATCGCCTCATCCATAAGGCAGTAATCCCAAGTCGGTTCTACATAAGTAGAACTTACATGATTATAATAAGACTCACTTAAATGCTTGAGCTGAACATACCCATACAGCCCATCCGGAGTCATAACCTTTACAAATTCCTTCCCGCTCTTTCCTGTTCCGGAAATATAATGAAGCTTACTGTCAGGCTCACACAAAACGACGCACTCACTGCTTAAATCCGGCTCAACATGCAAATATGCTCCTTCACCGGTCACACTATACTCCAGATACTCTTCCCAAGTATAGTTCACCACAAGACGATCCGGCTTCTCATAAAAATGCATCTGCACATCCGAAACCTTTTCAATGAGTTCCGTAGAAATATACGGCGTCCCATCCTTCAGCAGAAGTGCCACTGCGTCAAACCCCTTCACACCGTTTCCAATGTGATAATAGGGCTCATTCGCATAAATCCTCCAGACCTCTTTGGGAACAACATAGGAAAGTACCCCCTCCTTTTCATCCCAATAAAAGCTCTTGTTGAACATTTCCTGCACAGCAGCCAAAGGGAGATAAACTCCTCCATCCTTTGAAAAGCACTGAATGTCGCTCTTCTGGTCCTCAAGTATAAGAGTGACAGTTCCATTAAGATTTTCTTCCTGTTCAGTCATAATATTCGTATTTTCTCTTGAACACCCGCCAATGAGCACAAATAATACCATCAGCAAAAGCACTCCGATTTTCTTGTATAAGCTGATATTCATATAACCTCAGTTTAATTTCTGATCATAGCCTTCAGTTCATCAACACTGAAAACATACTTCTTACCGCAGAAATGACAGTTCACTTCTATTTCCTTACCCTCATCAATCATTTCCTGAAGGTCCTTGTTACCAACCGACATAACCGCCTTTGCCACGCGCTCGCGGCTGCAATTACAATAAAACTCAGGAATAATGGTGTCCATAATTTCGGGCTCCATATTCCCCATAATGTACTCAACAAATTCCTCGGGAGTCATACCCTCATCCAGAAGCTCCGTAATATGAGTAACCTCCGTAAGCTTCTGCTCAAGATGAGAAATCACTTCCTCCGTTGCATTGGGGAGCAGCTGAATAATGAAGCCTCCGGCCTGACGTACCGTATTGTCCTTATTCATAAGCACACCAAGTGCCACAGCCGAAGGAACCTGCTCAGAAATAGCAAAATATGCAGTCAGATCTTCCGCAATCTCTCCGGACACAAGCTTTGTCTGACCGATATAAGGATCCTTAAGACCAATATCTCTTATCACCTGAAGGAAACCGTCGCCTACTGCACCACCTACGTCAAGTTTTCCCTCTGCAGACGCCGGCAGCATAACCTCCGGATTTCCTACGAAGCCCTTTACTCTCGCCATGGCATCAGCAGTTACAGTGATACCGTCAATAGGACCGTTTCCTCTTATATTAATCGTGATAAGATCAGTGTCGCTCTTCATCATAGCACCCATCATTGCCGCTGCCGTAAGTGTTCTACCCAATGCAGCAGATGCCACGGGGCTTGTGTTATGCTTCTGGCGAGCGACCTCTACCATTTCTCTCGTTGTGCAGGCGAAAAATCTTATCTGGCCACCTGCTGCCGTTCCTCTGATAATATAATCCTTAGACATATAATTTACCTTTCTGCTTCTTCTCTCTTGCTACAAAATAAACTCGTTCACTTGTATCATTAGGCACATTTTTTGTAAAAGCATCATAAACACAGACAAACTCCATGCCCGCCTTTTCAATAAGTTCCTTAACCTTGTCGATGGGCCAGCTCTTCTGCTTATGCTGTTCCTCGAAGCGCTGATATATCTCTTCCTCATCATCCACCAGACTGAAAATTGTTATATCATACGTATTGATTCCCAGTTTCTCATCATAACTGTTTTCCCAGATCATTGCCGCATCTTCACGGGTTTCCGCAATGGTCCTGGTTCCCATGGCATGCATGTATTCGTACTCGGTTTTCATGTCGAAAATGAACACACCACCTGCCTCGAGATAATTGTTTACGAGCTTGAAAGTCTTTAATAAATCCTTTTCCGTAAGAAGATAGTTCATGGAATCACACACAGAAACGAAAGCATCCACTGTTCCATAAAGTTCAAACTCTCTCATGTCCTGTAGCAGATATAAAATTCCTTCCGACTCCTCAAAATAATCATACCTGGCAATTTCCAACATCTCTTCTGATATATCGATGCCAATCATATCATAGCCCCTGTCCTTAAGCCTTCTTGTGACACTTCCGGTGCCACAGCCAAGCTCACAAACAAGCTTGCCTGACTTATCAGCCACACCATTTTCCTTAAGGAGCATGCATATATATTTTACCCATTCATCATAAGGAACATTGTCCATAAACTTGTCATATTCCGCTGCAAATCCCGTATATTCCTGCATCTGAACCTCATCTATTCAAAAACAATTATTTTCCATAATAAACCACATTGAATGATACCACAATATTCCGCAACCGTCCACAAAGCTCTTGAAAAAAGCATCAAAACCTCTATAATAAAGTAGAAAATTGCCAACTTCAGGAGGGTACAAATGAACAGCCAACAGAAAAAAATCAATGCTGTCAATATAACCTTTTTTGCTTCCGTCTTAATAAGTACGGCCTTTTCTATAGTCCCGATTATTGTTTTTATCATCAACCTTACAAAGGGAACCAGCTACACCCTTCCCTTCTACACATATATTGCTGAGCACCCTGTTGTGAACATACTTACAGGCCAGGGAATTATTGCCGTTCCACTGCTCATCTTCATCATTGCTACCAAGCAGAATTATCCGAAACTTGTCCGTCTCAAAAAGATGAAGATTTCAAACCTGCTGCTGTCCATTCTCCTCGGACTCCTTATCCAGCCCCTGCTCAGATTCCTGAATGCACTTTCACTTGTGTACACCGAAAATGCCATTTCAGATACCGTCCTCGGCATTTCGAACCAGGTTCCGTTTTTGGTGGCCGTACTCCTTATGTGCGTCCTCCCCGGAATATTTGAAGAAAGCATGTTCAGAGGAGCCCTTTTCGAAAGTTACCGCGAAGCAAACCCCTGGAAAGCCGTTATTCTGTCAGGCTTCCTCTTCGGAATCATGCACGGAAACCTTAACCAGTTTACTTACGCCTTTATCCTCGGCGTAATTTTTGCCCTTATTGTGGAAGCAACCGATTCCATACTGTCCACAATGATTATTCACTTTTTTACAAACCTCACCTCCGTTTTTACCATGTACCTTCTTCCAAAGCTTTACACAATAATCAAAGAGCTTATTACTTATCTTGAAACCAACGGAGATGCAGCATCCGCCACACAACTCCAGAACATCATCGGCGACACAACACTTTCAGCCGAAGAATGGATGGAAGCCAATATATCCGCAGCCTCAAGCCTCACAATGTCACTGAGCCAGGTACTCCTTACATACCTCCCCTCAGCTGTCATTTTCTCAGTCCTCGCATTCCTTGTACTTAAACTAATCGCAAAACGCACAGGTACATGGAATAACTTCAGAGTCATGTATCTCGGTGCAGACGAAGTCGTAGTAGAAGCCGAAGCCAAAGGCCCATATGACAAAGAAGTCGAACTCAACGTGTTACCTGGGAATCCAACCCTTAGAATCATGACAGTACCACTTATAGCAGCAATTGCACTGTCAGCACTTTCTATGTTCTTTGTGGAATCCCTTAACTATTTACCAAAATAAAGGAGAAAAAATGCTGGATTTAATTATCATCGGAGCAGGCCCTGCCGGCCTCGCTGCCGCAATCTACGGAAAACGTGCCGAACTTGACCTCGTTGTTATCGAAAAAGAAGTTGTACCCGGCGGCCAGATTGTAATCACTTCAGAAATAGATAACTACCCCGGCCTGCACCACATTGGCGGATACGAACTCGGAGAAAAATTCAAACAACACGCTGACGCCCTTGGTGCAACATTCATTAACGGCGAAGTAACAAAAGTCGAAACCACCGATCACGTTACCGTAACCCTTTCAAACGGCCAAGTATACGAAGCACGCACAGCAATCCTTGCAGGCGGAGCAAAACACCGCACACTGGACGTACCCGGCGAAAACAAATTCCGCGGAAGCGGCGTATCCTACTGTGCAACCTGTGACGGCGCCTTCTTCAGAAAAAAGACCGTTGCTGTTGTAGGCGGCGGCGACGTAGCAATTGAAGATGCCCTCTTCCTTGCAAGACTCTGCCAGAAAGTATACGTTATCCACCGCAGAGATACATTCCGAGCAGCAAAAACACTGGTGTCAGCACTCAAAAAATGCGAAAACGTCGAATTCGTGTACGACTCCGTAGTAACCAAAATCTCAGGAGCCGACCAATTTGGCCCCGTAACAAGCGTTACCATTTCAAACCTTAAGACAAACCAAGAAACAGAACTCCCCATAAACGGTATCTTTATCGCCGTAGGCATGCTTCCCGAAACTGCTCTCTACAAAGACCTTGTAGACCTTGACGCATCAGGCTACATCATCGCAGGCGAAGACGGACGCACATCAAATCCCCTCATCTTCGCAGCCGGTGACCTCCGCACAAAACAACTGAGACAAGTCATAACAGCCGCAGCAGACGGAGCCAACTGCATCACAAGCGTAGAAGCCACACTGAACAACTAACCAAAATCCCTCCCCGACAAAAGCTCAGGGAGGGATTTTTTGCTGAATAAAGCTCGATAACCCCGCGGCCCCCACGGTATCTTTACCTCGCCTTTTGCGCTGCGACCCCACTCTTGTATCATAGCCGCCCGCGCGGTATCTTTACCTCGCCCTCTCGTGCTACGACCTCACTCTTGTATCATAGCGTCCTGCGCGGTATCTTTACCTCGCCTGTTTACACTACGACCTCAGCATAGTTTTATGTTGTCATTTGTCTCTTGCCTTACTTCCTCTTATGTGCTATACATTAGTTATCTTCTTTCTTGTGCGTGTCGCACATTTCCCCAATATTATTTATGTTATTATTAGGAGGTGTATTTTTGTACCCAAAACTATCAGATCAGCTTAAAGCAATTAATTCTCAAATTGCATTTTTCCAAAAGAAATTGCGTCGTGCTCCTGTGGGGAAGCTTATTTGTTGTCATCAGGAAACCCGCGTAAAATGGTATGTATCATTCGGTGACCGTAGGGATTATCTTCCTAAATCCAACAGGGCCTTTGCCAAGAAACTTGCGGAAAAAGAATACTTTCTTCGTTGTATTGCATCGCTTAAAGCCAGGCAAAAGATTCTCACTTACATAAACCGGCAGAACAGTATTGTAAAAAAGCCTGAAGAACTGCTTGCAAAGCCGGGCTACAGAGAGCTTCTTTCGGAATATTGCTACGGTTTTAACAAGGATCTGTCAGACTGGGCAAATTATGATTATGAAAGCAATCCCGAGTTTGCAGATAAACTTGTATATAAAACTATTAAGGGTCACATGGTTCGCTCAAAATCGGAGCTGATTATTGCAAATCTGCTTTTTATGCATAAGATACCGTATAGATATGAAGCCAAATTGGAGATATCCGACCAAGTGTACTATCCGGACTTCACTATACGTCATCCAATGACCGGAAAGTATTTCTATTGGGAGCATCTTGGCATGATGGATACTCCAAGCTATCAAGATACCGTCTTCAGAAAGCTGCACGTTTACAGCGAAAACGGTATCTACCCAATGCATAACCTGATTCTGACCTCTGAATCAAAAAATACCCCCTTAGACACAGGTGTCTTAGAAGGTATTCTTCGATGTTTCTTTGACGTGTTTATTTGATCATTCTTCGGAGTTAATTGTTTTCAGCTCGCCTTCTGCAATTTTTCTGTAGGCAATACTTTCTAAAGCATAATTCAAAAATGTCTCCACACTTTCGTTCTTCTGACAGCTTTCTCTGATTGTTTCGACGGCCTCTCGATATGAAATCGGCAATCCCTGCATTGCCCAATCAGTCGGTGCAACTCCACTTGTCATCTTGATTCCCTTTTTTGTGGAATTATCAAAAACACAACCAATATCTTTCAACGAATCGACACTATCATAAATAGCCTTTTTGTCTTTAAGCTTGTATTCCTTCAATAGTGCTGTCGACGAGTGGTACTCCCCCGGCTTGGAATCAAATAAGTGATACATTCTTATGAGACGCTCAACTTTTGTCATTATCATTCCCCCCACACAATACAATAGTTGAAGTCTCTCACATAATTAGTACGTTTTGCCACCACCATTTGTCACATGTATTATTGTTGCGAGGTCTTTATACCGCTTTCTTTCCTCACGACCTCGTCACGAGGTCGTCACGCATTTCTCGAGGTAAAGATACCGCGCATGCCGCTACCACCTCCGCCTTCGCACTCGTGTCTGCTTCGCAGTCGGGTTGTCTCTTCATTTTTCTTGACAATTTGTGGGTTGCGTGTTATAACTGCGTGGCTTGTAAAAGCTGTAACTATGTTGTTTGCATTACTGAAAGGACGGATGAACATGTTTTATTTAGGAAGAACACAGAATTTAAGAGTCGCAAAGTTGGTTGATCATGGGGCTTATTTGTCTTCTGATGGAGTCAGTTCGGAAATTTGCGACGTTCCGGAGAATGAGCAGATTGATTCTAAAAATATTCTTTTGCCGAAAAAGCAGGCTGAGGGCCTGAAAACCGGTGATATCGTAAGTGTCTTCATCTATAAGGATTCTGAAGACAGACCCATTGCCACCACTACTATTCCCGCACTTACTATGGGCGAGATAAAAAAGTTAAGAGTTAAGGACGTCAGTCAGATTGGTGCTTTCCTTGATTGGGGGCTTATGAAGGATCTTTTCCTGCCCTTCAAGGAGCAGACTTTCCGTGTAAAACGTGGGGACCAGGTTCTGGTTTCTTTATATGCGGATAAGTCCAGCAGACTTTGTGCCACTATGAAGATTTATAATATGCTTCAGAGTGATTCTCCGTATAAGGCCGACGATATGGTCAAGGGCACGTGTTACGAAAAGCTTGAGTCCTTTGGTGCTTACGTGGCGGTTGATGATAAGTACTCTGCACTTATTCCGAAGCATATGTTATTCAAGCAGATAACTCCGGGAATGCAGGTCGAGGCGCGTGTTATGCGTGTTCATGAGGATGGTCGTCTTGAGCTTACTCTTCGTGGGAAAGCTTATGCAGAAATTGATCCTGATAGTGAGCAGATTTATGAGAGTCTTGTAGATGCGGGTGGTTTCCTTCCTTATCATGACAAGACATCACCTGAACTTATAATCGCCAAGTTCGGTCTCAGCAAGAATGCGTTCAAGCGTGCTATTGGTCATCTTCTTAAGGATGGAAAAATCAAAATTCTTGATAATGGTATCGAGCTTGTTAAGTAAAAGGGTATCACTTTTGTTAGAAAAGCGTCCGTGGTTAATACTTCGTGATTATTATTCGATATAATATATGATAATTACATTTGGAGGTATTAATCATGGGATTAATCAGATCAATTTGGCCTACCCCTTTCAACATCAAGAAAGGTAATGTTGTTTCTTTCATTATTCAGCTCGTTATTTTCCTTGTAGTTGTTGCAGTTGTAGGCTGGCTTTTTTCCATTCTCAGCGGAATTCCTATTGTAGGAATCATTTTTGGTATCCTTGGAAGTCTTTTAGGTATCTACAGCCTTGTTGGTGTTATTCTTTGTATCCTTTGCTTCCTTGGTCTTTGTAAGTAATTTATGTAATAAAAGAATGAGTCACTTTTTCAAGTGACTCACTTTTTTATTTGATATCTTTTTCCAGTTTTATGCTCATGATAATAATTGCCACCAGTACTAGGACAGACATTGCTATTGTAGCCACAAACACGCCGGTGCCGTTTTGTACCGCCAGCATAATTGTCATCACAAGTCCGTAAAGTGAAATGATCAAGCTTATCACAAAAACCATCATTACACTATCACTAAGGGCAATCATTTTTTTCTCCGGTCTTACCGGATGTCTGAAGTGGTAGTAGCTGTCTTTGCCAAAATGTGACAGTAATGAAAGCAGCACCAGTGTGGCAAGGTTCATCGCCGGTGGCAAAAAGAGACTGGCAACGGAGCCGTAGCCGGTTGGTTCTCCGCTGGAACCATAGTTTGTCACAATAGGCCCCTCTATTGTAATTGCTCCGACAATTGCTACTATAAACGCCATCAGGGTCAGCACATAGCCAACTATTTCTACTATTATGTGTTTGATTGTTATATATGGCTTTGTCATAACCGCTCCTTTAATAAAGATACAATGCTATTTTATATCAATTTCCAGCGGTGCGTCAATTTCTTCGCCAACATATTTTCCATTTTTCTTTCGTTGCTTCACACATTCCGTAAGCAAATATTCAATCTGTCCGTTAATTGATCTGAAATCATCCTCGGCCCAGGCTGCTATGGCAGAATAGAGCTGCTCTGAAAGGCGAAGCGGAACTTGCTTCTTTTCACCCATGCTCACCCTCCATTAATAAAGGCTTCCGGAGTTAACAATAGGCTGAGCATCATGGTTACCGCAAAGCACAACCAGCAGATTTGATACCATAGCCGCTTTACGTTCTTCGTCAAGCTCGCAAACATTATTCTCGTTCAATCTCTCAAGAGCCATCTCTACCATTCCAACTGCACCATCAACAATCATCTTTCTTGCGTCAATGATTGCTGAAGCCTGCTGGCGCTGAAGCATAACTGATGCAATTTCAGGTGCGTATGCAAGATAAGTGATACGTGCATCAATGATTTCAAGGCCTGCGTCTCCTACTTTGCTCTGGATTTCTTCCTTGATTCTTTCTGCAACAACTTCTGCAGAGCCACGAAGGCTGCCTTCGTCAGGGCGTCCATCACCTGTAGTATCTACATTCTGGGCAACATCGTAAGGATATACTCTTACGATATTTCTGAGGGCAGAGTCACACTGAAGTGAAAGGTATTCTTTATAGTTATCTACGTTGAAAACTGCTTTTGCAGTATCTGTTACTTTCCAGATAACGGCAATGGCAATATCTACAGGATTACCAAGGCAATCGTTGATTTTCTGGCGTCCATTGGAGAGCGTCATAGCCTTAAGGGATATTTTTTTGCTGAATACTTCCTGACTTACAACTGCAGCATTAGCCTGAACGACTGCCACCTGCTTGCTGGCCCCGCTATCACCGCTCTGTGCGAGCTTTGTAGCTGCAGCAGGGTTCACTGCCTGGCAGAAAGGGTTAACCCAGTAGAATCCGGGCTCTTTAAGTGTTCCCTTATAGTTACCGAAAAGTGTGAGAACGTATGCTTCCTGAGGTTTCAGAATCTTAAGTCCCAAAAAAGGAATCCATCCGATGCTGAGCCAGGTTACACCGATAACCAATAATGTGATGCCTACGCCCAAATCTTCTGAATCGATTTTCATTGGCCCGAGAATCACAAGGGGGATAGCTGCAAGATAGAGTATCATAAAACCGATAAATGCCACAAAGCCATTCTGTTTTGAAGTATAAATTTTCTCTGTCATAATGTTCTCCTTATTTTTCGTCTGCATTGTTATTATTTTCAGCTGCCATCAAAATTGCAGCCATGGGTTCATCTTCCTGTTCGCTTCTATATGCTTTAATAACAATTGTTGATACAACTGCCGAAAAAGCAATAAGTGCAATTTCAGTAGCCACAGCTCCAAAGAAATTGCTAAGTATAGCTGCCGTGAAATCGAATAATGCGTGTATTCCAATGGCTGCGAAAAGTTTCGTAATCTTCTTATCCTTAACTGCCCTGTACACTAAATACGACATGCTGATATGAAGGGCAATTGCGCTTATTCTCTCGATTCCACTCAAGTAGAACAGATAGCTGTCCCCTGCCCACAAAGCCGAAGTCTGTGCAATCGACTGCTCAACAACGTCAGCAGAGAGCAAGGATGCAGACTGTTCCAACGTAGTAGCAAAAAGTCCGCTGTTAATCAGTACCGCCGTAGCAATATTTGATACCTGCGCGACGCCAATCAGAATAATTGACTCAATTCCGCCGTGACCGATTCCATGCATAATTCCATTCTTTTTGCAAAGGTTTTCTCCCTTCATAAAGCAGTTCATGAATATGTAACGACCAACCGCTTCAAAAAGGCCTGCCATAATACCACCAACAACGGCGTATAACCAAATATTATTTGTAAGAGCGTTATTGGTCAATTTGAATATTATATTATTGACGATGCTCTCAACAATAAGGGCTGAAGCTATGAAAGTTAGTGCTCCAAGGAAAAACATGGATACCTTTGCGCCGCTCTTCTTTTTCCATATTATTAACAATACTATCGGTAATGCGATTGCCACTATAAAGGATACAAGCATTCCTACGATTGTGGCTGTAGGAACTGTAGTATAGTTATACTTATCAAGTAATGACTGAACCATATTAATTAACCTCCTTGACTTGATATCAAAATGATATCACCTTAATATTAAATTGTCAATATAAAAAAGATATGTACCCCTTTCAGTAAAAGAGATACATATCTAATGCATCAGCTATTTATCTTCACCCGGTTCATAAACTTCAGGCTCTTCTGTCTCTGTAACCTCTGTAACCTCTGCAGGCTCTGCAACATCATTTGCCACAGCCTTCTCACACAGTTCTTTAATGGTCTTGGCATAGTCAAATGAAACAATACCGTTAAAGTCGTACCAAAGGAATTTAGTCCATTTGCCATCTCCCAGATTAATTGCACATCGGTCTGCGGTCATATCCACGTATAAAGCATTCTCCGAGGCTGATTCGGCGGCAAACGCGTACATATTCTCCTCGTGTAACTCTTCCGTAATAGATGCAAGTATTACAGAAAATCCATAACGATCTCTGCCGTTTATTATCTGCTGAATAAGTTCCTTGTCCTGTTCCGAATATGAGCTCGGCCATCCATACACCACAAGTGTTGAGCCGGCCAGCACACGATTCTCGTCATTGTCGGTATTATATTCCTTTATCGATGAAAAATTGCCAAGAATCCCATCTGTCTTCTTAAACTCTGATACTATCTGTTCTAAGAGCGCTGTTATCTCTTCCGGCTTTCTCGCCATACGATTCAGCATATATGAGCCTTCAAACTCACTGATACTACTTATCGATTTTGCATTCAATCTCATGCCATCAAGCACATAAAATCTTCTGCTTCCGATCGGATTATTATGTATCGACTCAAGAAACAGGTTCTCAACAGCCTTGTCCAATTCATTCTTTCTGGCTCCAGAACAGTTCACCAGCATAGTATAAGTCCCATCGGTAATTTCCACAGGAATCATTAATTCTTTTGTAGCCTCGTCAAAGGCATCACCCATTATTTCCTTCAGGACTTTTCCCAATTCATCGTTAAGATCGATATGAGCATAGAAATCACCGAAAGAAACGCTGTTCAGTTCAGCTTTTGGCGCCTCAAAGTTAAACGGAGCCTTATTGAACCAGTCTCTGCCCTTAGTTTCCTTGATTCTCTTAGCTAATTCTTTTACTTCTTCTCCGGAAATATAGGCTTTAAGTTCTTCCTGAAGCGATGAAATCTCGTTTCGAATTTCATCAGCACCGATGTTCTGTCCTCTTTGAAGCTCGTCAAGCTTCTCCGTAAACTCTCTCTTTTTCTCCAGCAGGAAATGTTCATCGCACTTTGCCGTCACATATACGCGCTGTGCATAAGGATCATTTGCCGCCGTAGTATCAATCATCATAAGCCAATTGCGCAGACGATTAATATTAACTCTGTATCCGGGAGGTGTCTCAATTGTAGCCACATTCATGCTTGTCAGGTTTTTCAGTGCTATATCCTGATAAGTTTTTATTGTGGTAAGATACCCTTCAACCTGAGTAAGCTGTTCCTCAAGCTTTCCGATTCTTCCAAGAACATCTGTATCCTTGCCCTTGGCATATTCCAGAGCCCTCTGCTCCGCAAGCTCTATTCGTCCATTTATGTCCTGAACCTTTGCGGATACACGATTATATAATTCAATTATCGTGTTCATTCAGGCCTCCTTTCTTGCCTAGCAACGACATTTGTCTGATTGGCAATCATTTTTCACTGCAGCCTTGACCACTTCAGGGTCCACAGGCGGAAATGTTCTGAATGGTGAGTATACTATTACTGAAGCATCCTTCACAAAGGGACAAGCCTCCCTGAAAAATCTGAAGCCTATTCCGTAAACGTCCTGACGTTGCTCGTATATAGCCTCCTGCTGTGCAGCATAATATGATTCACCAATCTGATAAAGATACTGTATGGAAACCCAGACAGCCATACCTTCGTTGAGAATATCCAACGCCTTTGCCGTGCATGCATTGCTACCCATGGCAAAGTTCTTGATCTGCTCCTTGTCATCCCAGTTGAGATATGTCCAAATATGTGTCAGTTCATGAGCCATAGTCTCTGTTGTAGCCAGACGAGGACTACCATTTTCAAGCATGAGACTATAGTTATGTCCCTTACGTTTTGCATAGCCTACGCATCTTGCAGCCATAGCGGTTGTAGGTCTGAATACACAGCCTGCCCCCTTTGCCACAGTCTTTGCGTCTGTCATGCATACGCTTATAGGAACGCGGTATCTGATATCAAAGTAGTCCTCCATAAGTCCGATGACAAGAAGGAACAGTTCTTTGAAATCATCCAGCTTATTGATTGCACTGCAAGAGCAGTCGTTACAGCGTACGCGGCCGTCATTAAGTACGTCATAGCTTACGCCGCTCAAAGGAAGTCCGCAGAAATCGCATGTATTTTCCGCATCCATATCAATAAGTGTTTTTGCCAGAATTTCTCTTGTTCTTGCTTTTGTAAGTGAATTGTTGGTCCAGCCCCTTACGCGGAGGAACTTCATTAATTCTTCAATACCGATTCTCGAGTCAATTTCATCAAAGCCAAACTTCAGATAGCAGTCCTTCTGATACTTTGTTCTGTCGGCAGAAGAAAGTCCCAATGTCTCAAACTGTGTCTCGAGGAAGTCGTCATCAGGCATACCTTCTGATTCGAAAATATCTGTACCGTCAGTTGCTGCAAGGTCAGGATTTTCTGTAACTGCAGGCTCAAAAGCACTGTTCTTGTCCGAAGACATTACTTTTTCGGTCTGTTCAGCACCTGCAGCATTTACTTCGCTCAAAGTATCCTCTTCAACAGGTTCGATGTTTTCAGGATTCTCTTCTTCCTCGGTCTCTTCAGCTTTTTTCTTTCGTCCGAAGAGTTTTCCGAACAAGCCCTTTTTAGCCTTCTTTTCTTTCTTGGCCTTCTTATCAACCTTTGCATCCGGTACATCCTCGGAAGCTTCCTCTGAAGTTTCTTCGGCAACAGTTGCATTTTCGGCAGCTACCGGCATCTTTGAAGCAGGCTCCCTCATTTTTTCAAGGTGCCACTCCACAAAGTCTGCCACGATTTCAAGCAGCTGCATAAGATTTTTTGAAACAGAATCTAAAAGTCCCAGGTCTATATCACTGTCCTCAATGATATAGATATACTGATCATCATATTCACCTTCCAAAGGATAAACCAGATAATTCAGCATACCGTCCACGTCTTCAGGACATCTTGATGTAGCTGTAATATACTGCCATCCGCTGGGATAAATAGTTCTGAACATTTCAGAAAGCAACATACAGATTGTATATCTGATCTTTGTATCTGAACCGGGCATACTTATGCGAAGCATCGACTTGTTATGATACTTTCTGGCATAGTATCCCACTGTAGGATCTGCACTTAAGTCAACAACCTTGGCGTTTCTTAAGTCTGCAGAATCCTTCATATCAAGATAGCCGGTTGTGTCAACATGGAAATCCGCTCTGAATTCTGTAATCTCCACGTCTCCATAGGTTCTTGAGGATATAATTTCATTTTCTTCGGAATCAAAGAAATATCTTCTGATCTGTCGATAGTATTTTCTTGATGAATACTGATCGGAAGCACGGCGAAGCACCACACCGCTCTGAGGTGACATATGCTGTAC
>JAKSRZ010000060.1 GCA_024403375.1 Lachnospiraceae bacterium | reverse complement strand
AAAAGAGAGCATCGCCGACACGGCAAGAGTTCTGGGACGTATGTTCGATGGTATTGAATACAGAGGATATGGCCAGGAAATCGTTGAAGAACTGGCAAAATATGCAGGAGTACCTGTATGGAACGGACTGACAAATGAGTATCACCCTACACAGATGCTGGCAGATATGCTTACATTACGTGAAAAACGTGGCGAGCTTAAGGGAAAGAAATTTGTGTATATGGGCGATGCACGTTATAATATGGCTAACTCACTTATGATTGTATGTGCGAAGCTGGGATTACATTTTGTTGCCTGCTCCAATAAAAAATACTTCCCTGACGATGAACTTGTCAAATTATGCGAAGAATATGCAAAGGCATCAGGTGGTTCGGTAACACTTACTGATGACGTTAAGGCAGGCACCAAAGATGCAGACGTTATTTATACTGATGTGTGGGTATCCATGGGCGAGCCCGAGGAAGTTTGGGAGGAGAGAATTAAGGATCTTACACCATACAAGGTAACATCAGAAGTTATGAAAAATGCAAGCCCTCAGGCAATCTTTATGCATTGTCTTCCTGCATTCCATGACCTTAAAACAGAGATCGGAAAAACTTACGGAGAAAAGTATAACTTCTCTGAGCTTGAGGTTTGTGACGATGTATTTGAATCTGAGCAGTCAGTGGTTTTTGATGAGGCAGAAAACAGAATGCATACAATCAAGGCGGTAATGGCAGCTACACTTGGAGCATAATATGTTAAAAAGAGTCGCTAAGTTCTTCAAAGACAGAGGACTTGGACAGGAAACAATAAATATAATACTGGGAATACTGATGCTTGCCGCATTTCTGGTTTACGGACTGACCAAAAGTGTGGTAGCATTATCTTCGGTTATCTTTCTTGGGGCAATGATGAATATCTCTCAAGGACTGGCATACCAGAAAAGAAAAGACAGGAAATCCATAGGCATGTGTATGATCCTGTTGGGAGTTATAATCATTGTAATTTATGCATTATTGGTACTGAGGTGAATATGAAAGAAGAGAATGTACTGTGCGTTGCCAACGCATATAAGGAATTATATTACTTTAACAAAAGATTCGGCCTTATCCCGGAATCTGTGAGAAAGGAACTCCAGATTGCATGCGTTGCATTCACCACTGAAGTCAGCGGAATTATTACTCTCTTCTTTGATGATGACGGCACATTGATGATTAATACCGACCATGATGATGCGGACATAATGTATGATGAAATCTCCGCAGGAATGCTGTTAAGAAGATTTCAAAGAGAAAAAGAAGAACTGTTTGAGCAGCTGGAGCTGTTTTACAGAACGATTATTCTGAAACAGGAAGTATAGGAGAAAACAGAAAATGCTTTTTGCGATTGACGTTGGAAATACTAATATTACGTGTGCGGTAATGGAAGATATGGATGTGGTGGCATCCTTCAGAATTACTACAAAACTCCAGAGAACCTCAGACGAGTTCGGCATTGTAATATGTGATATGCTGGAAAAGAAAAATGTATCATTGGACTGCATAGATGATGTAATTATTGCGTCGGTAGTACCGGGAATAATGCATTCTCTTACAAATGCCGTTATCCGTTATCTTGACAAAAAGCCCATTATTGTGGGAGAAGGCACGAAAACCGGACTTCGTATTATTACTGCAAATCCTAAGGAAATTGGAGCAGACAGAATTGTTGATGCGGTAGCAGCTTACGAATTATACGGCGGGCCTGTTATTGTATGTGATTTTGGTACAGCTACAACCTATGATCTTATTCTGGAGGGCGGCTCATTTGCGGCAGGAATTACTTCTCCCGGAATCAGAATAAGTGCCAACGCACTTTGGAACGATACTGCAAAGCTCCCTGAAATAGAAATCGAGAAACCGGACTCCATTCTGGCGAAGGATACAGTTACAAGTATGCAGGCAGGCCTTGTATATGGTTACATAGGCCAGACAGAATACATAATAAAAAAGGTCATTGAAGAAGCAAAACTTGAAAACACTAAGGTTGTGGCTACAGGTGGATTGGGAAGACTGATTTCAGATTCTACCGACTCGATTCAGTACTATGATAAAGACCTTACAATGAAGGGATTAAGACTTATCTACGAAAAGACAGTAAAACATGATAAAGATAAAAATTGACAATCTCGAATTTAATAGTGTTTGTCTAGGACCAATGGCAGGTGTAACAGACCTGCCGTTTCGTCTTATATGCAAAGAATATGGTGCAGGACTTATGTATACAGAGATGGTCAGCGGTAAAGCTATATTGTTTCACAATAAAAATACCGAAGAACTGTTGACGGTTGATGATACTGAGAGACCTGTGGCTTTGCAGCTTTTCGGCTGTGAACCGGAGGTGCTGGCCAATGCGGCTGCAGAAATAGAGAGCCGCAATTTTGATATTCTGGACATTAATATGGGATGCCCTGTGGCGAAAGTAGTTAACAACCATGAGGGCTCATCTCTTATGAAAAATCCTCGCCTTATAGAAGATATTGTCAGAGCCGTAAGCAACAGAATCAATAAGCCTGTCAGTGTAAAGCTGAGAAAGGGCTTTGAAAAGGAAGACAGGACAGCGGTGGAATGTGCTCTGGCAGCAGAAGCGGGCGGAGCGAGACTTGTAGCCGTTCACGGACGAACAAGAGAAGAATTCTATTCCGGTAAGGCAGACTGGTCTATTATTGAGGATGTAAAAAAGGCGGTTCATATTCCGGTAATAGGAAATGGTGACATATACACACCGGAAGACGCCAAAAGGATGATTGAAACTACCGGCTGCGACGGAATCATGGTGGGAAGAGGTGCACAGGGTAACCCGTGGATTTTCAGAAGAATAAATGCATACCTTGAAAATGGAGAGCTGCTTCCGGAACCCACACGTGAAGAGAGAGCAGAGATGGTGTTAAGGCATGCCAGAGCGGAAATTGAATTTAAGGGCGAGTATACCGGAATAAGAGAAATGAGAAAGCACGTTGCCTGGTATATGAGCGGTTTTCCGGGGGCTGTGAAGGTTCGAGAGGGCGTAAATTACATAGAAAGTTATACAGAATTGGAGACAATGCTACGTAAAATTTGTGCAAATTAATGGTTTAACGCAATAAAGTTTTAAAACGTTAAAATTCTATTGCATAGCTTAAGGGATTGTGCTATAATCCCGCGATAAATAGTAAAATTTATTTCCGTGATATACGGCAAGGAGGAAATGATGGAACAGAAACTTAGAGTAGGCATTTTAGGAGCTACAGGAATGGTTGGCCAGAGATTTATCTCATTGCTTGAAAACCATCCTTGGTTTGAAGTCAAGGCAGTTGCAGCAAGCCCAAGAAGTGCAGGCAAGACCTATGAGGAAGCAGTTGGCGGACGTTGGAAAATGACTACCCCCATGCCTGAAGCCGTTAAAAATATGATTGTATTAAACGTTAACGAGGTAGAGGCTGTCGCAGCTCAGGTTGACTTTGTTTTTTCTGCAGTTGATATGACAAAAGACGAAATCAAGGCAATCGAGGAAGCATATGCAAAGACAGAAACTCCCGTTGTATCAAATAACTCAGCACATCGTTGGACACCCGATGTTCCCATGATTGTTCCTGAACTCAACCCTGAGCACCTCGAGGTTATTGAGGCACAGAAGAAGCGTCTCGGCACAACAAAGGGCTTCATAGTTGTTAAACCTAACTGCTCAATCCAGAGCTATACACCTATGCTTCACGCACTCAGAGAGTTCGAGCCCACAGTTGTGGTAGCAACAACATACCAGGCAATCAGTGGTGCAGGAAAGACTTTTGCAGATTGGCCGGAAATGGTTGATAACGTAATTCCTTACATTGGTGGTGAGGAAGAAAAGAGTGAGCAGGAGCCTCTTCGTATCTGGGGTAAGGTAGAGAACGGCCAGATTGTTAAGGCAGAAGGCCCTGTTATTACAACACAGTGTATCCGTGTACCTGTTTCAGATGGTCACACAGCTGCAGTATTCATGAGCTTCAAGAAGAAGCCTACCAAGGAAGAGATTCTTGACAGATGGAAGAATTTCAAGGGCATTCCTCAGGAACTTAAGCTTCCTTCAGCTCCTGATCAGTTCATCACATATCTTGAAGAAGAGAATCGCCCTCAGACTAAACTTGACAGAGATTCTGAAAAGGGCATGGGCGTGTTCGCAGGACGTCTTCGTGAGGACAAGGTTTATGATTGGAAGTTTGTAGGCCTTTCACACAACACAAAGCGTGGTGCAGCAGGCGGTGCAGTTCTTACTGCAGAGCTTCTTAAAGCAAAGGGCATGATCACAGCAAAATAAAACAAAAATCAGGCTGCCGAAAGGCAGCCATTTTTATACCGTCCTCGCACCTAAGTTCAATCAGAAAACTGCCTCGGAAGTTTCTACAATATAGCTTCGAAATGAATAATTCCTTGCATAATTGTAATAAAAGAAGTAAAATAAAAATGTGTATATCTTTTCATAGGAGAAGTGAACATGAACTTAGGTGATATTAAAAAAGAAAAAATGCTTGATGCGATTCTCAGGAATTCAAAAGATCTGTTTTTTGTAAAGGACAGCAACTATATTTATCTTATGGCTTCTGACTCTTTTGCAAAACTGTACGGCTTCAATTCCGGTGAAGAAATTGTTGGATTGGATGACTTTGAGCTTACAGGCGATAATGAAGCCACAAACATTTTCAGGGAAACCGATTACAAGGTACTGACAACAGGTGAGCCGGTTCTGGACAGCCTGGCAGAAGGAGCGGCTTCGGGAGTCAGAATGTCTCGAATGATTTCCACCAGCAAGTATCCTATTTTTGACGAGTACGGCCGTGTTGAGGGTGTACTTGGCATATGTCATGATATAACACCTGAACTCAGACTGAAGCGTACATCAGAGGCGTATAAAACTTCATACGATTCTGCTGTTGCAGCCAATTCCGCAAAAACAGAGTTTCTGTCGAGAATGAGCCATGACATCCGCACACCTATGAATGCGATAATGGGACTGGTGGCTTTGTCTCAGGCAAATCTTTCAGATACAGAGAAGGTAAAATATAACCTCGAAAGAGTACAGGCTTCCGGTAAATATCTTCTTTCCATAATCAACGAAGTTCTGGATATGGAAAAGATTGAGACAAACCAGATAGAACTGAATGTCTGCGAATTTGATATGGAAGCTTTCATTGATAACTTTGAAGCAATGATGGCATCTAAAGCCGCAGAAAAGAAGCAAAGCTTTTCAGTTGTTCGTAAGGATTTCAAGAACAGTCATGTTCTTGGTGATTCTACCAGAATTGAGCAGATATTTGTAAATCTTACGAATAATGCCATAAAGTATACTCCCGAACTGGGAGCAATCAGAATTACGGTTACCGAAAATGAACCTAAAGACGGTATTGCAAACTATGAGTTTGTTGTTGAAGATACCGGAGAAGGTATGAGCCCAGAATTTATGGAGCATCTGTTCGAGCCGTTTTCAAGAGAAAAGGACGAACGTGTCAGCAACACCGAAGAGGGTATCGGCCTGGGACTTGCGATTGCAGGAAATCTTGTCACACTTCTGGGCGGTAATATTTCTGCTGAATCTCAGCAAGGAAAGGGAAGTAAATTCACAGTAAATATTCCTCTTGTAATCCAGAAGGATGAAACTAAGGAAGCAGAAGAAAGCAATGGAGTGGAAATACTTGAAAGAGTTGATTTCTCAGGAAAGAGAGCACTTCTTGTTGAAGATAATGGGCTGAACGCCGAGATCGCTCAGGAAATTCTTGGTATTACAGGAATCGAAGTAGAAAGAGCGGAAGATGGACAAAAGGCACTGGAAATGTTTGCAGCGTCCGAAGAAGGATACTATGATGTGATTTTCATGGATATTCAGATGCCCATTATGGATGGATATGAGGCCACACGCCGAATCAGAATGTCCAAACGAGGAGATTCATTATCAGTGCCGATTATGGCGATGACTGCGAATGCTTTCGTTTCGGATATTAATGAAGCAAGAGCGGCAGGTATGAATGAGCACGTAGCAAAGCCCGTCGATTTTGACAAATTGATTGAAGCTATGAACCGTTGGGTTAAATAAAAATAAGGCAGGTCAGTTGATGACCTGCCTTTAGTTTTTATTCAAATACTTTTATAGAATCACTTTCATCAAGAATACGGCATCCATAGAAACCGGCATCTTGAAGCTTACTGAAGAGCTTTCCGACCTTCTTGATCTTTTCAACAAGAGTTACATCATACTCATCTCTGTAAGAATCAGCTGTCTTAATTGCGTCAACAACCATGTCGGCGGGATAGATAATAGCAAGCTTCTTCTTGGAATCAGGAATCTTGAAGCCATTATCATTTAAGATACATACAATACGCTCGAAGCCGATGGAGAAGCCGACAGCAGGAACATCCTCGCCAAGGAATTTTCCTACCATGTTGTCATAACGACCGCCACCACCTACGGAACCACCAAACTCAAGAGACTGAATTTCGAAAATAGTTCCTGTATAGTAACCCTGACCACGAACGAGAGAGCAATCGTACTCGATTTCATACTTGCCGCCGTTAAGCTGCTGAATCTTGTCAATGATACCGGCAACAGAATCAATAGCTTCGTTGTCAGAACAGAACTTTCTTGCATCATCCAGTGTGAAAGGCTTTATTTCCATCATGGAAACGAACTTCTCAGTTGCTGCTTCGCTGAAGCCTTTTTCAAGAAGCTCCTTCTTTACACCCTCGGAACCGATTTTGTCCAACTTATCAAAGCTGATACAAACTGATTCATAATCTTTTTCTTCAAAGCCTGCAGTGATGATGAGGTTTTTAAGAATTCTTCTGTCGTTTATTCTGATTTTGAAATTGTTGATGCCTACACTCTGAAGAGCCTTGGCAGTTGTATCTATAAGTTCCACCTCGCAGTTTACGGAAGTGCTGCCGAGAATATCAATGTCGCACTGAATAAACTCACGAAGTCGGCCACGCTGAGGGCGTTCTGCACGGAAGGAACGATCAATCTGAATTACCTTAAAAGGAGACTGAAGGCTTGCTCTGTTGTTTGCATAGAAACGTGAGAGGGGAAGAGTAAGGTCATATCTTAAGCCGAGATCTGAAAGCTCGTTTGCGTTACCTGACTTAAGTGCTTCATCAAGCTTATCGCCGCGTTTGAGAATCTTGAACATAAGGCCAAGGTTTTCTCCGCCTTCACTTTTGGAAAGGTTTTCCATATCCTCAAGGATAGGAGTAGTTATTCTTTCAAAACCACAGGATTCATAGGTTTTTAAAATCTGTCGCTGAACATAGTCACGAAGCTTGGTCTGGGAAGGAAGGTAATCATTAGTACCTTTTACGGAATTAATCTTCATAGTGGTCCCTTTCTGATATTAAAGAAAAAGAGCCGCATACCAATGCGGCTCCACATAAACTCAACTAAAATTAAGCAATGGAATTAACAGCCTTGGTAAGTCTGGATACTTTTCTCGCAGCTGTGTTCTTATGAAGAATTCCCTTTGCAGCAGCCTTGTCAAGAGCAACAACTGCTTCCTTAAGAGCCTCTGCAGCAGCAGCCTTATCGCTTGCAGCAACAGCAGCATCAACCTTCTTAACGAGAGTCTTAAGCTTGGACTTAACCATCTTATTCTTAAGAGTCTTTGTCTCGATAACGCTGATTCTCTTCTTAGCGGACTTAATATTTGCCATTTTGTTACACCTCCGATATAGTGGTTTCGATGTTTCGTTCTGCATGATTGTTTTAACGGGAAGGACACGGACTCCCGAGAAAACGTACTAAGAGATAATACTCAAAAGTTTCGAAGTTGTCAACATTTTTTTGCTATGAATTATGTAATGTTTTGCTTGATTTTACGGTTTGTCGCTGATAGTATTAAATTTGCGAACGAATGTATCTGATTTCTGCGGAAAGGATGCATTGAAAGGAAAAATCTTAATATATCTGCCGAAGATTATTGCAGCAATCGGACTTCTTTCTGCGGGAGTCTGGTACGTTTATTTCTCCGGACTGTTTGACAGTGATTCTCTCATTTCAGAGAACTTAATTCCAACAAAAAATACAATTGAAGATTTATCTGTACCGACAGTAACCGATGCACTGCCGGGAATTTTTGTGCATATATGCGGAGAGGTGAAAAGACCTTCGGTATATGAAGTTCCGGCAGGAAGCAGAGTGGTTGATGTCATAAATATTGCAGGAGGCTTTACTGATCAGGCTGATACGAATTATCTGAATCTTGCAAGAACGGTAGCGGACAGTGAAAGAATATATGTGCCGGCTCTGAACGAGGAGGGAGATTATGTTGTGGTGGAAGGTAACGACAAAATCAATATAAACTCCGCCACGCTGGAAGAACTGACAACGCTTCCGGGTATAGGAGAGGCAAGGGCAAAGGACATCATATCTTACAGAACCAATGTTGGGCGATTTGAAAAAATCGAGGACATAAAAAACGTCAGTGGAATCGGGGATGCCATGTTCATCAGAATGAAGAGCTATATATCTGTGAGGTGAACCATGGTAAAGAGACCATTGATTTCAGTACTTATTTTTGCAATCACAGGTATCATTTCAGCACAATTCGGTATCTTGGGACCGGTGATTTCAGGAGTGGTGATTGCGGCAGGCCTGCTTTTATATTGGATTCGGTATAAAAGGAAAATCAGAATCAGCTGTGTTGTTCTGATGCCTTTAACGGTTTTGATATTTTACTTTTTCAGCGTTATGCATGGGAAAATGGAGCTTAATGGGCGTAAGGAATATGAACGGATAACTGAAGGAAAAAATGTGATGGTGCTTTTGGAGGGAAGCATTAAAAGCATTTCGGATAATGGGGAGCGGATTGCACTGGTACTTGAAAAATGCATGGTAAAGGAACCGGGAGATGAAGAATATGTAACATCCGGAGGAGTGCGTGCATATCTTTATAAGGATTTATATGATGACTATAGGACACTGGAACCGGGAAACAAAGTTAAAATATACGGGAAGCTTGCCACCTACGAAAAGCCAACAAATCCGGGGCAGTTTGATTCCTATGGTTATAACGCGAGAAAACACATATACGCCATGGTTACGGCGTCGGAATTGTGGATAGAGGATGAAAGAACTGATGTAATCAGAACCATTGTTAACAGGGCCGGGACAAAATTGGAGGAAACATTTATAAGACTATATCCGGAAGATAAAGCAGGGGTACTTACAGCTATGCTTTTGGGGGAAAGATCACTTATGGATGAGGATACGGTGAACCTGTACAAAACCGCCGGAATCAGCCATATTCTGGCAATTTCAGGACTGCACATATCGCTGATATGTATGGGAATGTATTCCTTTATGGATAAAATGAGGGTGCCCAAAGTCATAAGAATATCGATAACGTTGGTGCTTCTTGTTTTTTATGTCTGTTTTACAGGTATGGGTGTGTCTGCGGTGAGAGCGGGAATAATGACTTCGGTGTCTTTGCTGGCTAAAATTTTTCGAAAACACTATGACATGATGTCTGCTCTGTGTCTGGCGGCACTGTTGCTTCTGGCCGTTAACCCGGCTGAATTGTTTGACGTATCTTTCCTT
Source organism: Lachnospiraceae bacterium (assembly GCA_024403375.1). Classification (GTDB taxonomy): domain Bacteria; phylum Bacillota; class Clostridia; order Lachnospirales; family Lachnospiraceae; genus RGIG3528. The sequence continues at coordinate 5,590 of JAKSRZ010000060.1, read as the reverse complement.
CTTTCCGTAGCGGCGGTAGTGGGAGTGTTTGCTGCGGAAAGAATAAAAGCAGGAGTATACTCGGGACTTGTTATTTCATTGGTTACACAGCCGATTCTTCTGTGGTTTTTCTATGAGTCTTCTTCGTATGGAACCATTGCCAATATTTTTATATTGCCACTCAGCTCTTTAGTGATTCTTTTTGGAGGTCTTTCGGCGATAACGGGGATTCTATTTCTGCCACTTGGGGGTATGTTTGCAGGAATAACCTTTATAATGCTTACCTGCTTTGAAGCAATAGGAAAAATCATAGGCTCTTTACCCTATTCATATATATGTACAGGACGACCCTCGGCATGGAGGATGATTGTTTACTACGGAATATTGGTCGGCTCGTATGTAATATGTGAAAAAAGGCAACAAATATGTGTAAAAGGCCTTATAACAGCTGCAGTGGCTGTAGTATTACTGTGCTTTATTCCGAAGAACTACAATAGCATGGCATTTCTTGATGTGGGACAAGGTGACGGTATCGTAAACATTAACGGAAAAGAATGTACGGTTATCGATTCAGGAAGTTCCGACCATGGAAATATCGATAAATATGTTCTGGCACCATATCTGAAATACCATGGAATAACTGTAATAAACAGGGCAATAGTAACTCATATGGATGAGGACCACATAAACGGGATTGTGGGGATATTGGAGAGGATGCAGCCGGTCACAAAAGGAAAACCGGAAAAAGATTATGACGGGAGCATCTCAATAAAGAATCTGATATTACCCAAAGTGAAAAATGAGAACATAGCATATACGAAGTTGAAAAATCTTGCCCGGGAAAAGAATGTCAACATAATCTATGCAGAACAAGGGCATTCCTTTACTACAAATGATCTTAAGTGCAGCTATACATGCCTGGCACCATTTCAGGCTGAAAAATCGGAAAACGGAACTTCGCTTATTTATCGATTTGAGAATGATGATTATATTATTTATCTGACAGGTGATGGTGATAAAAAAGAAGAGAAAAACATTTGGGAAAAGATAAGTGCTTACGGACAGAATGGTAAATTTACGATTCTTAAAGCGGGACATCATGGAAGCAGGACATCAAGTTCAGAAGATTTTTTAGAGGCAGTGGCTCCCAACATGGTTATCATTTCCTGCGGAAAAGGAAATAAGTATGGGCATCCTCATAAAGAGGTACTGGAAATACTGAATAAAGTTTCGGCACAAATAAGAAGAACGGACACGGAAGGTGCGATTATAATAGATTACAAACGACATATCAGTCAAAAAAACTGACCACCTATGCCATATATATTACCTGTAGGGAAATGATTATTGCATTTTATGGTATCTTTGTTATGATAACCTCCGGAGGGCGAAAAAATGAAAAACAGATTATTGAAAATTATGTTCCTTTGCACTATGACGGCATGCTTATGTGCTTGTGCGAATGGTAAAGATACAGAAGAGGTGAAGGAAGTTACTCCTACAGTTGCAGCGGCGGTACCGGAAACACAGACGCCTACAGTAACTGTGCCTCCCACTGATACCCCTGTTCCCACCAGCACACCTACTCCTTACGAGCAGGTCAGATTTTCACGACAGGTTGAAAATCTTGACAGAGGCCTTGTAGCGGTTGCAGGTGATATCTGTGAGGGTACGGTGGTAAGCTGGAGAAAACTTGGAACAGATTCCGATGACATCACGTTTACCCTTTTCAGAAACGGGGAGGAAATACCGGAAGCAAAAGAAATCGTTCAGACATGCTTTAATGACAAGGCAGGAAAAGTCGGGGACGTATATACAATTACAGTATCTGCTGCGTGCTGCGTGGAAGAAGTGTCACTTAAAGACGAGTGCGTGGCTGTGGCAGAATATATTGAAATCCCCATTGATGTACCTGCTGACGACACCCTTCGTATGGGGGGAACATGTTCCTATTACGCAAATGACGCCAGTGTAGGCGATGTGGATGGTGATGGCGAATACGAAATAATATTAAAGTGGGATCCGGATAATTCGAAGGATAATTCACAGAACGGAATTACAGGAAGAGTATACATTGACTGTTATAAACTTGATGGCACAAAACTCTGGAGAATCAATCTTGGTGAAAATATCAGAGCAGGTGCTCATTATACACAGTTTATGGTTTACGATTTTGATGGTGACGGCAAAGCAGAAATGATATGCAAAACCAGTGATGGATCTGTTGACGGTCAGGGAAACGTTATAGGTGACGGGAAACAGATATACTTAAATACCACCATAGGAAAGATTCTTCGTGGAAACGAGTTCCTTACATTATTTGACGGCGAAACAGGAACGGCACTGGATACAATCGATTTTGAACCGGCAAGAGGAAAACTTGAATCATGGGGTGATGGAGCAGGAAATCGCTCGGAAAGATATTTGGGTGCGGTTGCTTATCTTAACGGAGAAACACCCTCCTGCATTATGAGCCGAGGATATTATGCAAGAACGGCTATCTGTGCTTATGATGTTGTAGATAAGAAGCTTGTTATGCGTTGGAAATTTGACACGGAAACAGATGGTAAGGAATATATGGGACAGGGAAACCATAATCTTGCCGTGGCTGATGTAGATGGAGACGGCTATGATGAAATAGTTTTCGGTCAGCTTACAATTGATGAGGACGGAAAGGCAAAATCCTGTACAGGGCTTGGACATGGCGATGCCATGCATGTGGGTGACCTTATTCTGGATCATCCGGGACCGGAAGCATGGAGCTGTCTGGAAGGTTCCCATGGAGCAGTTCTTTGGAATCCTTCAGATGCAGAGGTGCTTTACAGAATCAATGCAAATGGTGACACAGGACGAGGCACAACCGGTAATTTTGTACCGGGAAACAGATGCTACGAGTTTGTTTCATCAGAGAGCAGTGACGTCTATGACAGCGATTTTAACGTGGTAGGCACATGGCCTAAGGGTGCAAGTGTAAACTATGCGGTTTATTGGGATTCTGACCTGGAGCATGAAGTGGGAGACGGAATCAAGGTATATAAGATTACGGGAGAGACTCTGCTTAATGCTAAGGGCTGCGTAAAGATAAACGGAACCAAATCCAATACATCTCTTACGGCGGATATTCTCGGTGACTGGAGAGAGGAAATCATTCTTCCTTCCGAGGACAGAAAGAGCCTCAGAATTTACCTGACTCCATATGCGACCGATGTGACAACCTTTACACTTATGCATGATACTCAGTATCGTTGTCAGATTGCGTCTCAAAATGTTGCTTATAATCAGGGGGCCCTCACAAGCTTTTTCCTTGGCACAGGATTTGATCTCCCTGAAATGCCAAAGGTTTTCAATGCTTTAGTGGAAGAATAAATAATTATGTCTCAATTCATAAAAAACAGAATAGGCGAGTTAAAGACAATCTCAAAAATTTCGGTTTTGGTTGCTGCTCTTGCGTTTTTGCCGGGATGTCTTAACGGAGAAAGCATGGTGCCTCAGGCAACGGAGACACCGGAACCGACGCAGGTAGCAGTGCCTGTCGTGGATGATAACAAGGAAAAAGGCAACACAAAAGATGATACAATTGTATCACCAACGCCTGTGCCGGAAAATACCGCAACACCCACACCGACACCTACGGAGATACCTCACATAGATGCCTCTGAAATGTTCAGCGAGGCTTACTTTGCGATTATCAAAGAAAGACTTCAGACCTATAAGGATGATACGGTTGGTGATTCACTTATAAAATCACAATTTGCCAAGTATGAAACACCATATAATGCTGATGATTACCGGAACTATGAAATTGATGGGGATACATTGGTATTTCATTTTGAAGAAAATGCCCTGACAGGAGCTGATCATCCCGCATTTGACTACAAATGTGAAATGTCTGAAGCAATTAATTTTATGCATTATAATCCTGACGGCACAGGAAGGTATGCACCGACTATCAGAGAACTGGATCCAAATGCGAAGATGATAGCGTTAACATTTGATGATGGTCCAAACCCTGTAGTTGAAGAAAAAATATTGGAACTTTTTGATAAGTACAATGCAAAGACTACCTTTTTCCTTTTGGGGAATAAGTGCGATGGTGAAGACGACAGAGAGATTATAAAAAAGATGCTTGAGGCGGGGCATGATGTGGAATCCCACACATATAGCCACGTATACTTCAATAAGCCGGACTGGGACAGAGAGGAAATATGGACCGAGCAAAATAAAGCAAACCTTGTTCTTGCTGAAATAATGGGGCATGCACCGGAATATGTTCGACTTCCGGGAGGTTGCTCAATAGATTATCTTAAGAACCTTCCCATGCCTCGAATAGGGTGGTCATGGGGAGCATTGGACTGGGAAAATCGAAGCCTTAAGTCCGGTGAATCAAGAAATGATATGCTTAAACGTAAGGTTAAGGAGACCTATGAAAATGTAACAGAACACGCCAGTGACGGATTTATTATTCTGATGCACTCCACATATCCTGAAGCCCCCGAGGCAACAGAACTGATACTTAAGGATCTTACGGACAGAGGCTTTATTTGTGTTACATTAAGCGAGTTATTTTACTATAAAGGAGTGACACCTGAAAATGGGGTAAGCTATGGAATAGTAAGAAAACAGTGAGAAGGAATTTGTTATGGCAGATTTTAAGGAAGCGAAAGACAATCCGCTTCATATTGAATACGGGGGTTTAAGTAATACAAAGTACATATTAACGAAAATGGTGCAATACGATAAGGTTGTGCTTTTTATAGCCATTATTGGTGTTATATGCGGCTCAGCATTGTCGTACCTCTGGAGTATACTGAATAAATATATTGTTGATATTGTGACAAGCGGTAACGATGCAGAAGAGTGTATACGTGAGCTTTTGTTATTTATTCTGATATTCGCGGGAACGGCTTTTGTGCTGACTGCAGGCAACTGCTACGACTATAGTAAATCATTTTACAGATATATTGCCATCAGAATGAAAATGATTCTTGAAAGAATCGACAGGGCTCTTCATATGAACTATGAAAAGCTTGAAAGGCCGGAGGTTCTTGATATACATGAAAGAGCGTCACAGGCTACAGGTGGCAATAACAATGGCGTAGAAGGTATGATGCACCTCATGGCAACCATGGCAAAAAATCTTGTTACCGTAATTGTGACCTTTGTTGCAGTTCTTGTGGTTGACTGGAGACTTATTCTTGTCATGACGGCAGTATGTGTTTGAGGCACAGGCTCAGTATTACAGATAAAAATTCTTACAAATATTATCCCGCTTTTGACTAATCAAAGGCGGGATAAACTTTACTTTCCGTAAATACTGTTGTATAATTTATTTTTATTGAAAAAGACAAGTTATCAGGAGGATATATAGATGGCTGACGAAGAAATCAGAAATGAACAGCCTGAGAATTGTTCGGGAAATTGCTCTTCCTGCGGTTCCAGCTGCTCAACGAAAAGTGAAGACATGCATGAACCCTGCAACCAGTACTCCAATGTAAAGAGGGTTATTGCGGTTGTATCCGGCAAGGGTGGCGTAGGTAAATCACTGATTACAAGTAATCTTGCGGTTTGTATGAACCGTAAAGGATATAAAACAGCAGTACTTGATGCGGAT
>JAKSRZ010000006.1 GCA_024403375.1 Lachnospiraceae bacterium | reverse complement strand
TGATTTGAGGTTTCAGATACTTCTCCTGAAGCTAATCAAGTATCCGGCGTGAAATCCCTCCCTTACGGATACTCGATACTCGGAGGGTGTAGAAAGGCCCTTTCTCCCGCTATATTGACACCGCTTGTCAACACAGTTATCATTATTACATTACTCTTTGGGAGGTTATTTATGGACGAAGAATTATTCAGCAAGGTAAAAATATTTGATGTCTTTATGTGCTACAGAAAGAAGGATGAGTCCGTTGCAGCGAAGTTTCGCACCTTTTTTGCCAATAATAATATAAGTACTTTCACCTTCGAGAATATGCCGGCGGGAGTTGATTTTGCTTCAACTTCACTGACTGCAATCAGGAATTCAAGGGTGTTTATTCCGCTTATTTCCGCGGATTTTTCCTCCAGTTCCTGGACCATGCGGGAGCTTTCCACTGCGTTGGAAGAAGCCCAAAGCAGAGACAAGGTGATTGTGCCGATTATGTTCCCGGGTTTACAGGCAGATAATCTGCCCACAGATCTTCGGCTTATTCTTTCAAAATATCAATGGTATTTTCTTAAAGGTTTTGCTGACAGTGATATTTCTGAATGTGTGAAGTTTCTTGTTGAGAACGTTATTAAGAAAAACACCGATAAAGCTATAGAACGAATTAATGCGTACATTAGTGGCGGGCTTACCTTCAAGGCAACAGCGGAATTATGTGAGCTGACCTCTGAGTATTGCTCCTCTCTTTTGGAAAAGTGTGCCGCAGGAATTTCTCCTGAACTTTCAGAATATCTTCTTCTCTTTACTTACCTGGAAAAAATAGAGGATATTTACGATTATTCCTATGGTGATAAGTACAAGGATTTAGGTCATAAGAAAGCAGACCTGATGGCTCGTGTCAATTCTTTGTTAAAATATATTCCTGAGGATTGTAGTGATATGTTGAAAATAGCCGCTGCCATCAGAATTTTGTATTTTCATCGCGAGATTGTCTGGCAAAGTGCGGATGCTATCACAAGCGGCGACGTAAGCGAAGGAATAGTTTATGCTTGTCCCATCAAGGATTATATTCTGAAGCAGGAGCCCTATGTAAAGGCCTACAAGGAAGGACTTTTATCATGTGTCGCCTCCGAATGCAGCAAAGAAATATTGCAATTTGTGTCCGAAACCGAAAAGTATATTTATTCACCTGATTACGTAAAGGTCGCTCACGCCAAGCCGGGTACCGCTCCTACTGAAACCACTTCCGACAAGGATGATATCTTAAAAAAGATTGCAAGCTTCATTCATGAAGGCAACAAGCTCTTCGACCTTATAGAGGAGCAATCTCAGGCTGAAGATTTCATCAAGTATCTCACTACCAGCTATGAGCGTCTCAAAAGCTACTGTGCTCTTGTGGGAGCGAAAGATATTCAGGCGGAATGTATAGACCGTATTGTTGAATTGAATGCCAAGGCAGACTCAAAAACCAACGGCGAAACATCGGAAAAGGCCAGCGAGGGTATTAAGGCTCTTCTTGGTATCTCCTCTCCCAGAAATGGTAAATATGATGTTTTCATAAGCCATAAGAGTGAAGATTATGATATAGCCGAAGATATGTATGGATTTATTGGTTCCCATCTGAAAAGTGCATTTCTGGACAAGAAGTCCTTACCTGAAATGTCCGAGGCTGAGTACAAGCGTTCCATTATGAGTGCTTTGGACGGTTCAACTCACTTCGTGGTTATACTTTCAAATCTTGAATATCTTAATTCGAAATGGGTCGGCGTTGAAATGTCCACCTTCCATACTGAAATGATTGAAGGAAGAAAAGAAAAGGCAAACTTCATTTTTGTTGTTACTGATAATGTTTTTGAAGAAATCTCCCGCACAAACAAAACAGTTCTTCCTATTGAGTACAGAAGCTTTGAAATTATGCTGGTTTCCGAATACAAGCAAAAAATATTGAGTTACTTAAAATAAATGTAAAAGGAACGGAGTCAACGATTCAAAGAATCACCGACTCCGTTCCTGTATTTCAGCTAAGTTCGTCCTCTTTCACTTTACATTCAATAAATACAATATCCACTCCGACTTCTTTTGCCGCATCCATTGCAATTCCGAACTCGGGATGTGTTCCCACGTTGGGGCGTACCTCGTGGACGCCTTCCATCTGGATAACAAAAGCCAGTGCGGCATGATATCCCTCCTGCTTGGCTTTAATCAATTCGTGAATATGTTTGATTCCCCTCTCCGTAGGAGCATCGGGAAAATAACCGATACCATCCACCTCCAAGGTGCATCCTTTTACTTCCATAAGGTATTTCTCGCCATTTTTCTCCATGTAGAAGTCAATACGTGAATTCCCATATGTGTATTCAGGTTTTATATAGTCATACCCTTGTTTCTGAAGCCATTCCAGTGCCACCTTGTTGGGTGCCTGGCTGTCGATATTTATGAGGCCGAAATTCTTTTTGTAAACACCGATAAGATCATATTTCGTTTTTCGCTGAGGATTATCCGATTCCGCTAATATCACCGTAACTCCCGGGATCAACAGTTCCTTGCAACGTCCGGTGTTTTTAACGTGCACGGTTTCCGTTTTCCCATTCAGCTCAACCCTTGCAATAAATCTGTTAGGACGTTCTATAAAGTTTGCTTTGATTGTTTTTGTATACTTCATGACTCCTAGTTCAGTTGTTCTTTCTTTTCTCCCTCACCGATAACAATATCATAAGCATCATAGTTGGGAAGGTAGCTTTTAATCATTCTCAATAAACCGTAGCCGATTGCTCCACCAAGTGTATTCAGCATAATGTCGTCTATGTCGCACAGTCTGTAGGAGCCCTTGAAAATAAAGAACAAACCTGTGAGCTGTCCGATTTCAATAAAGAGACTAAGTAAGAATGTGTACTTGATGACTGCTCTGAAATTGCATTTGCAGAAGTAGCCGAGGAACATGCCGAGGGGCACCATCATTACTATGTTGAAAATCACCTGCCAGATGGCTCTGTTGCAAAGTGCAGGAAGATATGTGGAAACGTCTCCCGGAACAAGCGGGCTTTCTCTTATGATATCGGCAAGATACATAAAAGGAATCGCCTGAATTCTGTGGCCGCTTAATTCTGCGATTTCAGCAGCATCCGGCAGCGGGAAAAATACAAGTGCAATTACACATGACATGTAAAGCATAAAAACATTTCCGATAATGAGTTTTAATAAGTTAAGTCTATTAACACGTGTCGATAACATAACCGACGCTGTTGTGAAAACCAATGCCAGGTAAGGGAAAAGACGGATGCCTGTGGTTATGCATAAAACGAAGTTGAACATTTTTTATTCCTCCCATGAAATCTATAATCTGATTATAGGAGGTTCTCACTTTTCCTGACATCGATTCACCTAACAAAACAGGTGTTGCACATTACAGTTTTGTAAGGTGAGCTACTTCTTCTCTCTGGTTCGGCGAATTTTAGCCTGCTTATACATTTCCTCATCCATGAGATAATGCTCCACCAGGTCTCTTATAAACCAAGGGTCGTAGCTTGCTTCCTCATCCGGTACTCCCAGGCACTTGTAGCCTGAGCCTCGCTGGAGATAGTCATCGGTAACAATCTGATATTCTTTTTCGGGGTCCAGTTCTTCCCCGTTCAGGTACATTTTAAGAGGGCTGGTTTCAATTTGCACGTTGTGACTGAAGCAAAGTGTTCCCAGAACGCTTCCTCTGAAGCCCGCTCCCTGTCCGTCCTGTCTAATATAATCATCATCAAGGGAAAGCTTCAACGCCTCAAGCACCTTTGCACCTTTTATCTTATAAAATGTAGGATTCAGCTTTGAGGGGAAGGTTTTTATAAGGCTTCCTCTTGAAACAGGTTTTTTCAGGCCGTATTCCGCAATTCCATTATGCATAAATGTGAAATCACCGCCAAAGTGTTTATAGAGGCAATCACATATGAAGTTAACTGTCTCACATTCCTTAAAGGCATCAAAAAGGAGTTCACCCGCTGCAGGAATCTCCTTCATCGTAATTGCATCAGCCTTTGCGGAAATATCGCCGAGTATAGTGTCAAATTCTTCATCCTCTGCATCATCAGCAACGCAAGCCTTCACATCCACCAGTTCGTTTTTTACTATCTTTATGCCGTCATCTGTAATGTCCAGAGTTATCTTTCCCAGATAATCACCCCTGCCGCACTGATTGTAATTTCCGTCATTTATCACCGAATGGCAGTGACCGCCCAGATACAGGTCTATTTCGGGGTATTTTTCTTTTATTATGTCATCCACTGCAATGCCGCTATGTGAAAGTAAAATACAATAATCATATTGGCCCTTGCTCTTCTCCAGTTCTTTTCCCACCAGATCAAAAGGGTTAACAGTGTGCAGATTTCCCATTTCATAGAAAATGTTGTATTTACCGGCCACCATTCCATAAGCGTAATATGGTGAGAGGCCGATAATAAGAAATCGTTTTCCGTTCTTTTCCAAAATTCTGCTGCCTGCAAGTCCCTCCGGACACCTATCGTCATTATCGGTAAGATTTACACTGATAAGCGGATATTTATTCACCAGTTTTGTAAGTGCTTCATTTGTCAGATCTATTTCGTTATTTCCCACAGCCATCATGTCAAGACCACAGGTCATTATAAGCTGCATGGCAAGATCACCCTTATCAGCTTGTACTATGATGTTCTTCAGGTCGCAGTAGTCTCCTGAATCGAAATAGAAGTCTTCCTCAGTTCTGTTCTCCTTAAGAAAAACATGAACTTTCCTAAGAAAATCATAATTACCATGCACATCATTTGTGTGATAAATAACCATTTGTTTCTCCCTTCAGTTATTACAAAAGCAAGCTTAATACGGGTATTGTTACAATACTTAACATTGATCCAAGAAGTACGCATCCCGCTGCCGTCTCCTGTCCTTCGTGAAGCATTTCCGCAAAGTTCAGCACAACACTGGCAATAGGCGTACAGAAAATTATGAACAGTGTACTTTCAAGTATGGGGTCCGCCGGAATAAGCAAAAGAACAAGATATGCAACCAGAGGCAGTGCCAGCTGCTTTATTGCCACTACCACATACTGCATGGGATTGCCAAAAACAGTCTTGAAGGTCAGCGTCGCAAGTCGCATTCCAAGCACCATCATGCAAAGAGGTGTGGTCATTCTGCCAAATGGAATCCATAAGCATTCCAGGAAGCGGAAAGCCCAGCATCCACAGGGGTACTGCCACAATAACAGAGAGTACCGCAGGATTAATAAACACCTTTTTAAGGCTTATGTATTTTCTGTCCTGAGTAATCACATAAGAACCAAAGGTCCAGCAGATAATGTTCATTGCCAGGAAGAATGCTATGGAGTAGGCCACCGCAATTGGTGCCTCAGGAAAAAGCGCCTCCAGAAGGGGCACTCCCATAAATGTACAGTTACCCAGAAAGCTTGCTATTGTATAGATTCTGTATTGGCGTTCCTCATATTTCTTTCTGAAAACAAGAAAGGCAAGCGTCGCAAATACCAGCATAATGAAGAAAGCGATGACAAAAAACAGTCCCAGCTTTCCCATTATCTCCGCTGAGTACTCAATCTTATTTAATGAATAAAAAGTCAGTGCAGGAGTGCATACGTACATCAGCATTGATGCGAAGGCCGATATTGATTCCTGCTTAATAAGTTTGGTTCTCACCATCAAAAATCCCGGCAAGGCGTATAACAGCATAATGGCAACTGTTGTAAAGGTTATTCTGAACATCATTATAATTCACCCACTTCCATCATTTAACAAGCTTATAAAGCTTCTCAACTATTTTTACCATTGCGTAGGTATCGAGGCCACAATACTTAAGCAGATTCTCGCGGCTCTTAATAACTTCTTCTTCAGAAAAGCCGCACATATCCCTGAAGGTTGCACTGGCTTCCGCTCCGTTATGCACCCCGTCAAGCCTGTGATAATCCAGCTCAGGGTCATCAGGGCACATGGCAGGCAACACATACTTTATGGAGTATGAGCCGTTCATTGCCTTACAGTAATAGCTGTGATTTCTGAAGGGCACCATCAGATCCTTTATGCCGCCGTGAATGTTCATAAGGTGCTCCGAAAGATCAGGGAACTGGCCGGCCAGCTTGCTGATAACCGACTCTTCAAAAGTATTATTGTATGCCAGCAGACAAACGTCCTTGGGAATATCTGCCACCAGGTGCTCCGCCAAAGCTCTTCTCGGGTCCTCGCCCTCTTTTCCGAGAAACTCGTAGTGCTCCAGAGGGCCCCCTTCTGTTTTCTGAACATGAAGGGAATATTGAAAGGGAACCTGCATATAAGGTGATACCCCGTCAAATTCGGGAATCGGAGGATTATATGCCTCAAAATCCAGATAATACAATGGATAGCTTAAGGTATTCAAAAACTCGCCTATAGCCTTCTTGTCCACATACGGAGGACGATTCTCCAATTCAAAAAGGACCTGCTGAAGCTGACTCTCACTTACACCTGCAGGTGCTTCCGCCAGCTGTTGAAAACTGATTACACCATCACGATACAAATCAAATTGCTTGTTTTTCTGCATTCCATGGACATCAAAAAGATTTGGCTTAGGAAGCTTTCTTGAACAATAATTCCAGTAAACACAGTCATAAGGCATAGAACAGGATTCCGAAAGCTCCACCTCCGGCTCCTCCTGACTTTTTACCGTCTTATTTATTTCACGTATTTTCTCTTTTACAAACTGTCGACGCTTGATGACTTCTTCCGTACAATCCGTAAGTTCAAACAGCTTCTTTATACTGAGCTTTCCCTTACGAACATAGTCCTTGTTCAGATGCAGATTGTACACATGCTCAACCTTAAGTCCGCACTGAGTAAGAATCAGATATTGGTATGCCATATCGTACAAAAATACATCACTGACCTTGATGGAGCTTTTAACCTCCACAATATCAACATGATCCTCAAAGCATCTGAGGATATCAACATTGCAAAAATTTCCGTTCCAGCTGAATGAAGCCTGGCATATGTTTGTAATACCTGCTTCCATAAGGTCCATAGTCTTTGTGTGCATCTTTTTCTTATTATGAGAAAAAGGCACTTCCACAAATTTACCGAAATAGCCCTTTGCCAGATCTCCCACCGTGTTACCCATGGCGGCAAAATCCTCATTTATAATTAAGTTGTCCGCAGCCTCCGGCAAATTCGCATCCATCCAAAGCATTTTGGGGCATTGATAGCCGCGTATAAAGCTTGATTTAGTCAGTGCCATGTCGGTACCTCTTCCAAATAAACAAAAAAACTCTGTAAAGTATACCAAATTGTGATATATTTTACCATATAGAAATACTAATGGAGTTTATCATGAATCCTTTTGGACATTTTAAGACAATAACAAAGCACAGACACATGGTAATGAGAAACTGTTTCAAGGCCGGCATCGGTTTTCAGGGCCTTTTTCATGACCTTTCCAAATACTCTCCCACAGAATTCATTCAGGGAGCAAAATACTATTCCGGCAAGCACTCTCCCATCAGGGATGAGCGTCTGGAAATCGGTTACAGCGTCGCATGGATGCACCATAAGGGCCGCAACAAGCATCACTACGAGTATTGGACAGACAGTGATCCAAAAACAAGGAAAATGTCTCCTGTCCCCATGCCCGACAATTACGTAAAAGAAATGTTCTGCGACCGAGTAGCCGCTTCAAAGGTATACAATGGTAAGGAATACAATGATTACAAGCCCCTCGAGTATCTGGAGCGCGAGTGTCTGAGCTGGGAAATTCATCCCGAAACAGAGAAAAAAATAAGGTTTCTTCTTCAGATGCTTATAGATAAGGGTGAAAAAGAAACCTTCAGATATTTACGTAATAATAAAACTATAGAAATTTAAGCTATACTTCTTCCACTCCATCGCACATTTTTACGGTATCAATGGAGCCATCTTCGTTGTATTCAAATTCTGCCACGCACACACTTCTGTGGAACAGACTTCCGCCCTCCAGCTGTGCTGTATGGTAGAACAAATATGAATGTCCTTTAAAATCGCATATTCCGGGATGGTTGGTAAAGGTGCCGCCCTCTTCTGACATAAGCACACCACCGTACTTCCAAGGTCCTACAGGGCTGTCTGAAGTTGAATATGCCAGATGCTCCTGATGAATGTCCTTATGGAAGCCCGCAAATACCATGTAGTACTTGCCGTTTCTCTTATAGAACCAGGGGCCCTCACCATAGGTTGTTCCCGTCATGTGACCGCCCTCTGCAAAGGCTTCGACAGTCATGTGAATCTTCTGAATTCCAACCTCCTGATTATAAGAAATCATATCTTCATTCAAAAGAACATAACGAAGCTCAGGGTTTCCGAAATAAAGGTAAGCCTGACCGTCATCATCAATAAACACTGTAGGGTCGATATCGTTCCAATCCCCTTCATCCACAAGCGGATATCCAAGATCCTTAAAGGGACCTGTGGGGCAATCGGACACGCCCACAGCAATGGCCATGCCGCCGTTCTTCTTATGTACGGGGCAGTAGAGATAGAACTTACCGTTTCTCTCGCAGCACTGAGGAGCCCATGCTCTGTCGTCTGCCCACTCAATATCATCCAAAGAAAAGATTTTTCCGTGATCGGTCCAGTTCACCATGTCCTTTGTTGAAAAGCAGCGCCAGTCCAGCATCGTATAAAAATCATTGATAAGCACATCCTCATCGTGAGTTGTATAAAGATAAAGGGTATCGTCATACACCATGGGTGCGGGATCTGCTGTGTAAATTGATGAAATAATAGGGTTTTTACTTTTCATTTTTCCTCCGATACTACGCTTCAAGAAGCTCATATTCAAACATTTCGTACTTCAGGACGCTACCCTCTCTGATGCTGTCCGGAAGCAGAGCTCTTGCCACACATTTTTCTTCCAGTTCAGGTCTTTCAGGAATAACGAGGAATGCGTAATCTCCGTCAATTCTTGCAACCTTATATATAATTTCTCCCATATCTGTCCTTTCGTTTTCAGCCCTCAGGAAGGCAATGCATTCTCATGGAATCCAATATTCTGAAGCATTCCCCATGGGTTCCGAATTTTCTCAAGCCATAGTCAAATGACCTTACTCTCATATAAAGTTCCACATTTTTCGCCAGCTCAGAGTTCTTGGGATACTGGGTGAGATGGCATTCAAATACGGCTTTCACCTGCTTTTCAAAATCCGCCTTTGACACCTTGACGTATGAATTAGGTTTATCTGTCATGAAGAACCCCATAGCCTTAAGGTCTGTGGCTTTTGCTCCGTATTCATCCATAATATTTGTGAAGGATGTCAAATATCCTATTCTTTTCAATACTTCTCCCACCATGATATGGTCCTTATGACATTCATTTCGCATATCAGGGTCGGGTCCGAAAATAATATCAGGTCCGATTTCTCCTATGGTTTTTACCAATGTACGTTCCAGCTCCTTCGGATCATAGAAACCACCATCAGAAAAGCCAAGGAATCGCACATCCTTTACGCCTAACATTTCAGCGGACTGAAGAGCTTCCTTTTGTCTTGTCTTTACAAGCTCCATACCTGTCAGCAACGGACAGTTTACCGAGCCGAAGCGTCCGTCAAGACAAATAATAAAGGAAACCTTTTTCCCCATTCGTATAAGCTTTGAAATCAGTGCTCCGGCACCGATTTCGATATCATCAGGATGCGGTCCCACAAAAAGGTAGCTGTTAAAGTCTGTTACCTTTGGAAGTTTAATAACTTTGTTTACAATAACCCCGGTTAATGACATTTTTTCTTCCTCTATTTTTCACTTGCCCAATAAGGTTTCTGATCCTTATGGCTATACCCCTTAAGTTTTCCTGAATACGAGGAAATCACTGCCTCGTATCTTGCTCTTTGCTTTTCGTTAAGCTTTCCGGCTTCTTTCATCTCCTCGAACCTGTCAATCAGTTCCTTATATGCCGCCTGTGCAGCATCCTTATAATTGTTGGCCATATTGGAGGATATTTCTCCCACCAGTCTCTCAAGCAAAGAATCTTTTGTTTTGAAAGAATCGAACAGACTCATTTTTTTCTCCTGATTACCAGATCCTCTTCAGTAAGGAAATTTTCGCTGAAGGAAGCATTGATTTCCGCAATCTCACGTACTCCGTTAATATAATCGCTGTACATGTCCCATAAATCGATTTCGCAGCTTTCCAGTCCATCATCAACAGGAAGCCACTCCCTTATAATGGCAATTCTTTCTTCCTTCGTTGTGTCCTTTATCAGAATGCTCTTTTCTGCCATATCATTCCCAGCCTTTCCAGATTTCGGGAGCATAGCCTGTCGTCGCCGCTTTCCCGTTTCTTACAATCGGAGTCCTAAGCACCTGCTGATTTTCCAGCACCTTTTCAAATTGATCTTCCTTCGACAGATACTGAAGAAGTGCCAGAAGGTCCTTATCCTTACTGTTCCGATCAATAAGGTTTTCAAGTCCTCCCACAGCTGAAACAACTGCGTTCAGTTCTCCCTTGCTCAATCCTTTTTCTTTCATATCTATACTTTGAAATTTAATGCCCCGTTCCTTAAAAAAGCGTTCTGCTTTCCTGGTATCCTGGCACTTTTTTGTCCCAAAAATCTGAATGTTCATCATCCATTCTCCTTGCAAAAACATATGTGTATTTTACATACTTTTTGTCCAAAAAACAATAGCTGTTTAGTGGATGAATGTGCTACAATATGCCTCATGAAGATTACAGATTTTAATGCTCCGGAGCTGGATGTGTACACCCGTCTCTCGGAAATACAATTGAAAACTTTTAATGAGCCCGGCCTCGGAATTTTTATCGCCGAAAGTCCCAACGTTATTGATCGTGCCCTGAAAGCAGGCTATGAGCCTGTTTCTTTTCTTGTGGACGAAAAGGAGCGTGACAATGTAAGTGCACTTATAAATCGTTGTGGGAATATTCCGGTATATGAGGCGGCCGATGGCGTATTAAGTAAGCTTGCGGGACTTGATATGACCCGTGGAGCGTTATGTGCCATGAAACGTAAATCTGCTGTCTCTCCATCCGATCTTTTAAAGGATTCAAAGCGTATAGTCATATTTGAGGATGTCATGAATCCTACCAATATCGGTGCTATGTTCCGCTCTGCCGCAGCACTTAATATTGATGCCGTTCTGCTGACAGCAGGCTGCAGCGATCCTTTATATCGACGTTCTGCAAGGGTCAGCATGGGAACCGTTTTTCAGATTCCTTGGACGTGTTTCGGTCAAGACGAGAATTGGCCCACAGACGGCATGGCCTCCCTTCATTCCTTCGGTTATAAAACCGTATCCATGGCTCTTTGTGACAATTCTCTCCCTATTGATTCACCCATTCTTAAAAAGGAAGAAAAGCTTGCAATTATTATGGGAACCGAAAGTACAGGTATCCGTCCTGAGACATTGGCGTTATGTGATTATATAGTAAAAATCCCCATGTCCCATGACGTGGATTCTCTTAATGTTGCGGCAGCAGGCGCAATTGCTTTCTGGGAGTTAGGAAAAACGATTTAATCGACAAAAAAGCCTTTTTCCTCTTGACTTGAATTTATTACCATTTATAATAACTATAATTGAATCAACACTTTAAAGCATTTGGGCAACACCACTTTAACGCGTTAAATTCAAGTATAATTGCTAAATAGCAGAATAGAGGAGAAAAGAAATGAAAAAGACTTTGAAGAAAATCATCGTAGCAGGTCTCGCACTTGCTATGGCCGTAACCTCCCTTACAGGCTGCGGTAAGAAATCAGACACATTCACAATCGGTATTTGCCAGCTCATCGAGCATCCCGCTCTTGACGCTGCAACACAGGGTTTCCAGGATGCACTTAAGGAGCGTCTTGGTGACAAGGTTGTATTCGATTTGCAGAACGCACAGGGCGAAGCTCCTAACTGCGGTACAATCGTAAACACATTCGTAAGCAAGAACGTTGACCTTATCCTTGCTAATGCAACAGCTCCCCTTCAGGCTGCAGCTGCTGCCACAACTCAGATTCCCATTCTCGGAACATCCATCACAGACTATGCTACAGCTCTTGACATTGACAACTGGTCAGGTGCTTCAGGAAGAAACATTTCCGGTACATGCGACCTTGCTCCTCTTGATAAGCAGGCTGACATCGTTAAGGAACTCTTCCCTGATGTAACAAAGGTTGGCCTTATTTACTGCTCAGCAGAACCCAACTCCAAGTACCAGGTAGACAATATGGCTAAGTACCTCAAGAACCTTGGCATTGAAACTGCAAACTATTCCTTCGTTGACTCCAACGATATCTCCGCTGTATTAAATGCTGCAGTAGCAGATTGTAAGGTTCTCTATGTTCCTACAGATAACACAGCAGCAGCTGCTACATCCACAATCAACAACATCGCCCTTCCTGCAGGTGTTCCCATCGTTGCAGGTGAGGCAGGTATCTGCTCAGGTTGTGGTGTTGCTACACTTTCCATCAGCTACTACGATATCGGATATACAACAGGCGTTATGGCTTATGATATCCTTGTAAATGGTGCAGACATCTCCAAGATGGATATTCAGTACGCTCCCAACGTTACAAAGCAGTACAACAAGGACAACTGTGATGCCCTTAATCTCACAATCCCTGCAGATTACGAACCCATTCAATAATATTTAGGAGACAACTCCATGTTTGCTTTTATAAATGCACTTCCCGGAGCCGTTGCGCAAGGTCTCATATGGGGCCTGATGGCTATCGGAGTATACATTACTTACAAAGTACTTGATTTTGCAGATCTGACCGTCGACGGTACCATGTGTACCGGCGGCGCTGTCTGCATTATGATGATGTTAAAAGGCCATAACGTATGGGTAAGCCTTCTTGTTGCTACTCTGGTAGGTATGCTGGCAGGTCTGATAACAGGCATACTTCATACATTAATGGGAATTCCTCCCATTCTTTCAGGTATTCTTACCCAGCTTGCCCTTTACTCAGTCAACTTAAAGATAATGGGTAAATCCAATCAGGCTATTAATGTAGACAAGTACCCTCTTCTCGTTTCTCTCAGAAACGTTAAGAAAATGCCTATTTTCCAGAATACAATTTTTGTTTCCGCACTTTTCTGTATTGTTCTCATTGCAATTCTCTACTGGTTCTTTGGTACAGAACTTGGATGCTCACTTCGAGCAACAGGCTGTAACCCCAACATGAGCCGTGCACAGGGTATCAATACAAAAAGAAACATTGTAATCGGACTTATGATTTCAAACGGTATCGTTGCTCTTGCATCCGCACTTAACGCACAGTATCTCGGCTTTGCTGACATAAACATGGGCCGTGGTGCCATCGTTATCGGTCTTGCTGCAGTTATTATCGGTACAGTTATTTTCGAAAAGATATTCAAGAATTTCGCTCTTAAGCTTCTTGCTGTTGTCATCGGCGGCGTTATCTACTACGTAGTGCTCCAGGCCGTTATCTGCATGGGCTTCGACTCCGATCTTCTTAAGATGCTTTCCGCGGTAGTCGTTGCAATATTCCTTGCAATCCCCTACTGGAAGCAGCATTTCTTCGCAAAGAAAGTTACAAAGGGAGGTGCTGAAAATGCTTGATGTAAAGAACATTTCCAAAACCTTCTATCCCGGAACAATCAACGAAAAGACAGCCATTGATAATCTCTCATTCCACATGGATGATGGTGATTTTGTAACAGTAATCGGCGGTAATGGTGCAGGTAAGTCCTCACTCCTTAATGCCCTTGCAGGAACATGGCTTGTTGATGAGGGCTCCATTGTAATTGATGGCACCGACGTAACAAAAATGCCTGAGCATAAGCGTGCGGCTTTCCTTGGCCGTGTATTCCAGGATCCTATGCTTGGTACCGCTGCCACAATGGGTATTGATGAAAATCTTGCTCTTGCGGCACGTCGTGGTAAATTAAGAGGCTTAAAGCCCGGTATCAGCAAGGCAGAACGTGAATCCTATCGCGAACTTGTGGCATCTCTTGGCCTTGGCCTTGAAGACAGACTCACCGCAAAGGTAGGTCTCCTGTCCGGAGGTCAGCGTCAGGCAATCACTCTTCTTATGTCAACACTGCAGCGTCCTAAGCTCCTTCTTCTTGATGAGCATACTGCAGCCCTTGACCCTAAGACAGCTGCAAAGGTTCTTGAAACCACAAACCGCATCGTAAATGAGCACCATCTCACTACTCTCATGATTACTCACAACATGAAGGATGCCATTGCCAATGGTAATCGTCTTATCATGATGAGCAACGGTAAAATTATTTATGATGTTCGCGGGGAAGAAAAGCAGCGTCTTCAGGTAACTGACCTTCTTAAGAAGTTTGAAGAGGTTGCCGGAAGTTCTTCCATGAGTGATAAACTCATTCTTGGCTAAACCATTGACATTTGTTATAATGACAAAAACGTCAAAAGGATGGTAAAAATATGGACAATATTCTGATGATTGGTATAGCCGGAGGAACCGGAAGCGGAAAAACCACTATTACCAAGCGTATCGAAGAAAGATTCGGTGATAATGTAACGGTAATCAATCACGATAACTATTACAAAGCCCATGACTCTCTTACTCTTGAGGAGCGTTCTCATCTTAATTACGATCATCCTGATTCACTTGATACTGACCTGATGATTGAACACCTGAAGCTTCTTCGTGAAGGAAGAGACATTATAAGTCCTATTTACGATTTTGCCGTTCATAATCGTTCTAAAGAAACAAAGACCATTTCGCCCAATAAGGTTATGATTGTAGAAGGCATTCTGATTTTCACAGATCCTGAATTATGCAGCCTTCTTGATATCAAGCTTTTTGTGGATACTGATGCGGATGTAAGAATTCTCAGAAGAATATTACGAGACGTTAAGGAACGTGGCAGAAATCTTGATTCTGTCATAGACCAATATCTTACTACTGTTAAGCCTATGCATGAGCAGTATGTAGAACCGAGCAAAAAGAATGCGGACATCATCATTCCTGAGGGTGGACGAAATCTTGTCGCTCTGGATATGATAATGAACCGCATTGAAAAGCATCTTTATTAAGTGTTAAATACACCGCCCGACACGGATACTGTCGGGCGTTTTATTATTTTTGATTTTCCTACAAGTGGTGTAAAGCACGGGTCAGCCACAACCACATCATACTCTGCCGCAACTGCCTTTATTTCCTCTTCTGAAGAAAGGTTATACTTTGCAGCGGACTTCTTTTCAAAAACGTCCAGTGCATCTGCCTCAAGGCCATATTTTCCGGTTATGGCCGCTGCCATTGAGCAGGCATCTATTCCCTCTCCGATTACAAGAACTCTTCCCTTAAGTCCGGAAGGGTCAATAATCTTTTCCAGAATATGTTCATAAGGAACCCCCACAGTGTAGGGCATTCCGTATTTTTTCTTCATATACTCTGCAATTTCAAGTCCTGCAGCACTGACTACAATATTTCCTTCAGCATTCTGAAGGTCTGCCAGGTCATCAAAGGACATATTGTAACTGAAGGCATGTCTCACGTCTGTAAAGGCTCCCTTGATTATTTCAGTTTCTCTAAGGTCACCATAGTTCATCGGGATAAATCCGAGAAGGTTTACTCCTCTGCTCTCCGTCTTTTCTCCGCAGAACCTTTTTACAAACTGCAGTCCCGTTACTGACGCCCCATATATGTAATTTCTTATTCCGTTGGCATCAATGCCGAAGCAGGGAATTCCGCACTGTGCTTCGCAGTCATGGGCTATTCCGTAAAAGTCCGTTCCCACAACCATTGGAACCGAGCTTCCAACAAAGGCTATAAAGTTAGGCTTCAGCTCCTCTGCAGCCTTAATCGCTTTATTGATAACCACGTCATCATTTCCCATAACCGCATCTATTTCGCAGAGCCCTGAGCAGAAGACGTTGGATGGCTTTGTGTGATATCTTGGCTCGTCAAAATGAACATAATTAACCGTGCAGCCCGTTGCGTCATGAATCAGTACAAGGCCGCCAAGTTCGTACATGATTTCGCATGCTCCGCCATAATCCGGTGCCAGGGGAGGAAGTACTCTGAACAGTTGTTTCATCATTCTTTTCCTCCTTCTTTTATTAACTGTGCCAGCTTTTTCAAGGCTGCATAGCCCATATAACCATTATCATAAAACAGCTTTATGCCTTTTTCGGTTGCACTGAAGCAATTTGCCACTTCACCGATGGCAAGAGTACCGGGCTGTTCAACAAACAGCCTTTTTCCGGGCATAGTTATGTGTCCGCTGTCTATATCAGGTGCTGCAGTATCTGCACTGTCACGATAAATCATCTTTACATTGAAGCCTGTATTTTTAAGAACTTCTTTCAAAACCAGTGGGAACATATTTGCTGTGGAATCTATAATAATCTCATAGCCTTCCACTGCTTTTGCCGCACTTCTTAACTCATTAAGTGCCTCTTCTCTGAGTCCTGCAACGTCCGGACATTCAATATCCAGTCTGCTGCAAAGCTCCTTGATTACTCCATCAATGTAGTCAGGGTCCGGCCGCAACAATACCGGCATGTATTCAGTCCCATATCGCTTTTTCAGTGTCTCACAGGCTTTTCTTGCAAATGGCATCACTGCAATGTTAAGTACGGAAGAACGAATGTCCAGATAATCCTCATATTTGTCTGAAGCCTGAATATGAAGCACTCTGTAATTATTGGCCTTCAGCAACTTAACTATTTCATTGTCTTCACCGGGAGCAATATTGGCACCGATAAATGCCACAGTCCTTGTTTTCTCAACCTTTTCAAGAGGCAGAGCACTATACATATCGTTTTGCAGTTCCACCAGTGGCAGATCCGTACTGTACCTTGTTATAGGGCACATCTTCAGCACAAAGCAATTCACATCGGGATGCTTTTCCATAACCTTCTTTGTCTGGAAAGAATGATCGTTTCCAAGCATGGCATCTATGCAGCTCACGTAAATTATTAAGGCCTTGGGCTTAATCTCCTCAGTCTCGATAATCTCACAGGCCGCCTCATATGTTTTTTTCTCATAATCGCCTGCCACGATATCTGCCTCAGTAAGCCCCAGAACATATATTCTGTCCGCATATCCTGAAAGAAAGGAATTGAGCTTAATTATTCTTGCACAAGAAGCCGGACATACAAAAAGCACCTTGCTTTCAGGAATGTCCAATGCGATTCTTGCCACATCCCAGTCTCCGTGGAAGGGGTGGCAATATCGAGGAAGACCTCCATTGTTATCACTGATCATCAGCAGCCTCCTCAAGAACAATCTTTGCAAGAGTTCTGTAAGCTTCCGCCTGATCTGAATCCGGGAAAGCCTCGACCACGGTCTTTCCTAATGCTTCCGATTCCTGAACAAGTGGTGAGCGCTGAATTGTGGCCAGCACACGTGTATCAATACTGTCCGCAAATCCGGCAACTATGTTGTCCTCATCTTCAACATTTCTCTTATTGAGAATAAGGCCTGAAAACTCGGCATAGCCTCTGTCCTTAAAGTTGTCCACAGCCAGTGCAATATTGCCTGCGGCATACATGGACATTTTTTCTCCGGAGGTAACGACAAACACATTTCTCGCATAGCCATTTCTTATGGGCAGTGCGAAGCCGCCGCATACAACGTCACCTAATACATCGTAAATGACAATATCCGGCTTATACACTTCAAATGCCCCCAATTTTTCCATTTTCTCAAAGGCTGTTATGATACCTCTTCCTGCACAGCCTACCCCGGGAGTCGGGCCGCCTGCTTCTATGCAGAGCACTCCACCGCTTCCCTCTGTCACAATATCCTCGAGGCTTACGTCATCACCTTTATCTCTTATGGCATCAAGCACGGAAAGGATCTGTTTTCCTTGGCAAAGAGCACCTGTGGAATCTGCCTTTGGGTCACATCCCACCTGCATTACTTTATATCCCATTGAGGCAAGAGCCATGGAAAGGTTAGATGTCGTGGTAGACTTTCCTATTCCACCCTTACCGTAAATTGCAATTTTTCTCATAACATTCTCCTCAAGGCATTTCAATCATGTCAGCACCAAGCAATCCGATGTCCCGCTTGTCATGCGTCGCAATGATTACGGGCACGGTGCTTTTCTTTATTACTTCGGCAATTCGTCCCGTAAGTGCCGCATCCAGCCCCTTAAAGGGCTCATCAAGAATTATCATATCAGAATCAAAAGCCAGGGCTCTAGCAAGGCTTACACGTCTTCTCATTCCTCCCGACAGCTCCGATGGCATTTTGTTCTCGCATCCATCAAGCTCCATAAGAGATAGCAGTTCCAGTGCCTTTTCTCTGTTATCATTTACCACTGTTATATTATCTATCACCGTAAACCATGGCAAAAGTCTGTCATCCTGAAACATGAGTGCAGGTTTCTTTGGTCCGTCGGTAATATCTCCTGACACAGGCTTTATAAGCCCCGCAATGGTATGAAGCAACGTTGTCTTTCCTCGCCCGCTTTCTCCCATAAGGCATGTTATTCCATTACCAAACTCCAGTGAAAGGTTATCCAATACCTTCTTTTCGCCGTAGGAAACGGTCAGATTGTTAATCTTCATCTTTTGCCGCCTCCTTTTTCTTTTTATTCTTTACAAGTATTTCAAAGAGCTTTTCGAAAATAAGGCTGAACACAACAACCACAACAGTCCATGCGAAAAGGTCCGGAGTTTCAAGATACAACTTTGAATAATATATTTCAGCACCAATGGCATTTTTAGGGAGGCTCAAGGTTTCTGCCGCAATACCTGCTTTCCAGGCAAGGCCAAGGGATGTCACCGCTCCGGATACAAAATAGGGCTTTACGGAAGGAAGATATACAAATCTGACCGTTTTCTTTGTTCCGAATCTATATACTTCAGCCACCTCCAAAAGTGCCTTATCCGTCTCATTTATGCCCTCTCTCAGATTCATATAAAGAATGGGTGTAACAAGAAGTGCCGCAATAAAAACAGGCACCAATGTATAGCTTATGAAAAGCATTACAAGGATGATGAAGGATGTAACCGGTGTGGAACGGATTATTCTTACAAAGGGTGTGATAATAGCGTCCGCAATTTCTGATATGGAGGCCAGCACTGCCAGAAGTGTCCCTGCCAAAGTTCCTCCAAGGAAGCCTCCCAGCACACGCAACAAAGAAACGCCTGTTTTTAGATAAAATTCCTTTTTAACAAAGAGCTTCAGTATCCTACCGAAAACAACCACAGGTGAGGGTACCAGAAGCTCCTTATTTATAATTGCGGCCACAGCGAACCACACACCGAACCAGAAAACCAGTGCGATGGCAGTTCGCAGCCACTTATTCATTTTTTTTGATTTATTTTGCGTAATAGAAATCATCTGCAGGCATCTTTCCACCAAGAGAAGCGGGGTTAGCATCAAAAAGCACCTGATAGTAACCGTTAATAGCGGGTTTCATATCCTTACCTGTAATACAAACAATACCGGCATCAGGAATTGCATTCTTTGCAATAGCTGCACTGCCTGTAATCTCATACTTTGCAACAAGCTCTGCAGCTGCATCCACATCTGCAAGAACTGCCTGAATGGACTTCTCATATCTTTCAACGAAAAGCTTTACATCAGCAGGATGCTCTGTAATAAACTTCTTAGTTGCTACGAGGCAGCCCATTGTGAGCTGGCTTCCGTCAGTTGCAGCCTTAGACCACTCGTCTGTTACATTAAGTGCCTTACGTACGTCCTTATTCTTAATGCAGATTGTTGTAACTGCAGGAACGGGAAGCATGCAGCAATCAGCCTGACCGGATACCATAAGCTGAGTAATTTCGGAAGCCTCTTTAAACTGAATATCCACATCAACTCCGGGCTCAAGTCCGTTCTGCTTAAGAAGGAAATTGATAACATATTCAGGATTGGAGCCCTGACCGTTACAAAGTAATGTCTTTCCCTTAAGGTCCTTAACAGAATTGATGGAGTTGCCGTTCTCAAGAATATAAAGAACACCTGTGCAGTTGATGGCAATGAGCTGAACGTCGCCATTTGTCTTATTATAAAGGTTAACTGCTGTATTTGTGGGAAGTGCACCAATATCAAGGTCACCGTTTGTAAGACGTGCTACGATGTCGGAAACGTCAGGTGTAAGTGTGAAGTTGTACTTCTCGTACACACCGTTATTAGCCTCATCCATAAGGCTGATAGCTCCCATACCGGTAGGTCCCTTAAGTACGCCGATGTTAACATTTGCTTCTTCCTTCTTACCACAACCTGCCATACAGGTAATGATAACCGCAGCAGTCACCAATGCTGCCAGAACTCTTTTTAATTTCATAAATCCTCCTTCAGGTGTCGGCTCTATATATGAAAAAAGACTGCATCGTAAAAGATACAGTCCTGGTGTAATCATAGTTATCCTACTTCATATATGACCGATCTTTCACCTTAATATAATATTTTGGTGTCAGAAACGAGTGTATAGTAGCATCCTTTACCCTTTATGTCAAGTGGGTGAAAAGTGCTTACTTATATAATTATTCACAGGAAATAGTAACTATATAATTCCCCATATTATCGGGAGAAATATGCATTTTTGTGTAACCTGAAGCGGGTACCGTAATACTATCCGCCTCCGCTCTTTCAATGAAGAAGGTTCCTTCGGCGGTTGTTACTTTATATATTTTACCAACCTCAAGCTTTTCCAGATACTCTTCAAAGGCGAGATTGTTATTGAACATTATGCTTGCATGGGGAGCCCCCACATATCTTATGTGCCATGGCTCATACTCTACCCCTGTGATATCCGTTTTGCCCTTGGGATAGCGTACAATAAATCCGTATTTATGAGCATTCTGTTCTACATACTTGCCGGCCTGAGCTTTTATAAAGCTCTTTCCTGCAAAAAACTGTACATAGACATCAAGGGCCAGGCCTGCCTGGTGCTCACTGGCTCCCACCTCCGCAGATGTTTTGGGATCCTGTTCATGCAGCAGCTTCTGCTCCTCCTCGCTTCTGTATGCCGAAGAAACGTAAAGTCGGTCCTCGCACCTTGACAAAACCGCCATGGAAAGCTGTTCGTAAGCGTTCTGAATACAATCGTTCATCATAAGCTCTGAGGTTTTGTACTCAGAAATGCAAGGCTCATAGTCTTCCTTAAGTCTGTTTTCTGTGTTGATAAGAATAAGAGAGTCATCCCCTGTAACTCTCTCCATCTTTTTTACTTCGTCTGCGGTCTTTATCACCCAGCCGTTTGTCGGATTATATTGTTCTAACTTTACCGTATCTTTTTTTCCGACTATACGGGAAAGCATTGCCGGAAAAAAATTGCCACCGTATTTAACCTCACAGCCTACAGTGCTGATAACAAACAGAAATCCGACAACAGTCAAAATCGTTTTTACTGTCTTTTTCATTTTTGTACCCTTTCATACCTGGTTATTTCTTAATTAAGATATGACAAGATAATAGCTCATAAATGAAAAAGGCAACATCGATTCGTATAACAGTTTGTGTGCTCTTTGTGACATTTTTGTCACGTGACACAATGCGTTATTCTTCTTTTCTCTTACCGCTTTCGTCCAGATTAATGTAGCACATGATAACCGTTTCTCCGCTGGGATCCGAATTATCCTTAACAAGCTTGATCTGTGCTCTCGCAACACTTCCATCAGACTTGTACATACGGTAATTAATATAGTATGCTCTCTTGTTTTCAAGAGCCTTATATACATTATCAGCCTGAACCATTGCATTAAAGCGTTCCTGATCGGCCTCATATACAACACTCTTTGAATAAATATCAAATCTTTCTGTCAGCGAGTGGGCATTTCGCCATACTCCCGCCACATTTCTGTATCTGTCACTTATGTAGAAATCCTTAAAGCTGTTTTCCTTGAAATTAAAGAAGGATAATGCATCAAAGTCAACGCTTAATGCCTTAAATGCACTGGATGTGTGTGCCATCTGTTCCAGTTTTTTCTCGTCAGTTATATCGAGATATACGCTGTACACTACTTCTTCTCCGTATGAATCCGTAAGTTTTTTACCTGAATCTATTACGTGCTTATATGATCCATCCTTACAACGAATTCTGTACTCCAGCAAGTGTCTTCCCGATGCCACCTGTTCCTTATACAGGTCAATAACCGTGTCTCTGTCCTCAGAAATGCATGCAAGAACAGCGGAATTATTGGAGTACTCCAGGAACTCGTCAACGGTATATCCGAACATTTCAGCAGCTTCCTTGCTTACATATTGGAAGTTGTACGGTGCTGTTGCCTTACAGGTATATATACCGCCCGGAATGGCATTAAGCACAACGTCCAGCTGGTGGCTTCTGATTTTAAGTGCTTCCTTAAGTTCATCCACCTCATTTTTTGCCCCTGCAGACTCATCCTTAGCTATATACTTTCTGGTTGATGGTGCAAATGTAACATCAAAGAGTCGCTGTCCGGATTTAACGTCCATAGAAGCAAAAGTAATACGATTTCTGCCGTTCTGTTTTGAATAATACAGCGCATCATCCGCATGTCTTACTGTGTCAACAATGTCCTCCATGCCGTCTCTTTCGGCAAAGCCTATGCTGACGCTGACAAGACCTACCGGTCCCTTAACATGCTCAATTTTCTTATTAAGTATATCCTTACTGATCTTTTCAAGGATTCCTGCCATTTCCTCACGTTTACGGCCTCTCGTTATGAGAACAAACTCTTCTCCGCCGTATCTGCAGCAAAATGCATCCTCTTCTTTTGCTATTCGGTTAAGACTTTCCGCAACGGCCTTCAGAGTCTCATCACCCATTACATGACCGTAAGTATCGTTATAGTCCTTAAATTTATCAATATCAAATAATGCAACATACATTTCGGCCTTATCTATGTCATACTCGCTCATAAAAGCCTTTAATGCTGTTCTGTTGTTTATTCCCGTAAGTCCGTCCAGATATGCGGATTCACGGGCAATTCTCAGTGCTTCTGCCTGACGGAGCTCCGCACGTTTTTCCTTATCAATAATACGTGTCATGATAAGTGCTTCCACCACGTTACCATTCTTGTCACGCTTATAAGGTGCAACCATAATATTCATCCATCCGTGAGGAATGGTAAGAATATCCTCCGCAATAACCCCCTGCTCCTTAAGGCGTTTTGGGGCATCGTCAAACTTAAGAAAAGCTTTGTGTGCCTCATATGTTTCAGGCGTAAAGTCCTTTAGTATCCAGAGCTTCCATGCCTGATGCAGGGGCAGCCCGTAAAATCTGTCCGTCTGATTGGCAGAGAGATCTTTAAGTTCGTCGTTTTTGAAATCAATCTGATAAAGAGAATGATAAACGTTGGCAACACTGCTGAGGAGGGTAATTCTGTCTCGGATAGCCTTTCTCCACTCAAGTTCCTTGCTTTTCTCAAGGTCAATATCCTCAGTGGCCAAAGTAACACCCTTTATGTGACCGGTCTTTTCATCCATATCGGACACAATCAACGTTGCCCTCATCCACTTTCCTATGGCATCCACATATTCTGTGGAAATGGACATTCTGTTTCTCATTCTTTTGTCCAATGTGCTGAAATCCAGGAACGCACTGAGTAAATCCACAGAACGTTCCGGCATCATGCTGAGCCAGTTCTGAATGACCAGTTCTGTTCCGCAGGATCTGGACATATATGTGAGATAATCTCCGCCCTTAAGAGACGAAAAAGTACCTGCATCAATGTCGAAGTTAAAGCAGGTGTTATATACATTTGTCAGTGATTTTGTAACCTGGAAGGAACGTTCCAGTACTTCATCATCATACTTTTTCAATGTTTCAGACGTGTTATCTGCCGCCATCATGTACCTCTTAATAGTTGAATTCAACGGTTACATAGAACCCACGGTCAGTCTCTCTTATGTTAGTCACGGTTCCCTTTGTAATTACGGTTCCTGTGTTATCCACCAATCTCTCACCCAGAGAGAAATTCGCACTCATAGCCACTGCCGGCTCAATTACATAGTAAAACACCGAGTTGGGAAGGCTTCCCTCTCGAAGTTCAACTTCCTGCCCTACTTCCACCAGGCCCGGACGCTCCATTTTGAAGCTGTCTATCGTTCTGTTCATACAAGCTCCCTTATTTCCGTTACTATGCCATCTCTGTAATAAACTCTCGGAACTCGCTTCGATATATCGCAGATTACCTCGTAGTGGAAGGAGTTTCCTACCGTGGCACCGATTTCCTCCGCAGATATAAATTCATCTCCATCGTGTCCCATAAGGGTAACCACATCTCCCACTTTTGCTTCCGGAATATCTGTAACGTCCACCATGCACTGGTCCATGCATATACGGCCGAGAATAGCTGCTGATTTACCGTGAATCAGCACTCTTCCCATATTGGAAAGTCCTCTTGGGAATCCGTCACCGTAGCCTACGGGAATGGTTGCCACCTTCGTAGGTCCCTTCGTCACATAAGTTCCGCTATAGCCTATTCCAACACCTTCCTGAAGTTCCTTAATCATGGATATGTGTGTTTTAAGTTCCATGGCAGGAGTCACCTGACACTTTTCCTTGCAAACATCATCTGTAGGATACATACCATATGTGGTGATACCGAATCTGACCATATCCAGATCACCTTCAGGAATATCGATAACGCCCGCACTGTTACAAACATGCTTTATGGCAATCTTTATTCCGTTACGCTCCAGTACTTCCGCGAAACGCATATATTTCTTAAACTGATTTCTCGCAAAGGTTTTGTCTGCTTCATCAGCTTTGGAAAAGTGGGTAAACATGCCCTCAATTTCCACGTTCTCAAGTCCGCAGATTTTCTTAATATCCGAAAGACTGTTTTCAATGTCCTCATCCGTATCGCAAAGGTATCCGATACGTCGCATGCCGGTATCAAGTTTTATGTGAATGATCGCCTTTTTGCCAATGCGGCCGGCAATCTCATCGTAAGCTTTAACTGTATCATAATCAAAGGCAGCCATAGCAAGATTATTTTCAATAGCTTCCTCACAAAGTTCGGGAAAAGTATATCCCAAAATAAGAATGGGCTTATTGATTCCTGCTCTTCTTAATTCAGTGCCCTCTTCCACAATAGCCACTGCATAACCGTCCACAAGGTCATCTATTGCCTTTGCCACAGGTACTGCCCCATGTCCATATGCATCAGCCTTGACAACAGCCATCATTTTTGTTCCGGCACTAAGAAGGTTCTTTCCTGCCTGTATATTATTTCTGATAGCGTCCAGATTAATGTTTGCCTGAACCCTCAAAAATTTCTCTTTCATTGTTTTCTCCGATTACTTCAGGAATGGCTTCAAGGATGTCACTGGCAATCATTGAACGCTTTCCTTTTTTTGCTGCGGCAGCATTACCGCAAAGGCCGTGAATATAACAGCCTGTCATTGCTGCAGAGCGTTGCTTTTCTCCCTGTCCTATAAGGGCAGCGATTATACCTCCCAGCACATCTCCGCTGCCGGCAGTGGCCATTCCGTCATTACCGGTTACGTTAATATAATTTGAATCTCCGAAGGATACAATCGTACGAACGTCCTTCTTTACAAATATTAATTCATTTCCCTTTGTGAATTCGCTGCTGGCGGAAATCATTCCGCAGGCAAGTTCAGCCATGGATACTCCCGTAAGTCTCGAAAGTTCCATTTTGTGAGGTGTAAGGATAGTTCCCGGGGGAAGCATTTCCGAAAGTACTTTTATTCTTTCCTCAGGTATATCGTTTTCCTTAGTTTTCTCGGAAACCATTTTTGCCAGAATATTGATTCCATCAGCATCGATAATCAGCGGACATTTGCACTCTGTAATGACATAATTCAGGATGCTGGCAGACGCCTGGCTCTGTCCGATGCCAGGTCCGATAAGAACCACATCGGCCCATTCTATGGCACTTTTTGCAGTGTCAATGGACTTTTCAGCCACCCCACCGTTCTCGTTTATTTCGTATGTAGTAAGTACTGCCTCCGGAAGCTGCTTCTGAAGCACTTCGCGGTTGTCATCGCTTGTAAGAATACGCACAAGCCCCGCCCCCATTCTGTAGGCTGCAGATGCAGCAAAGAAGGCTGCTCCCGACATATTTTTTGAGCCTGCGATACAAAGCACTTTCCCATATGTTCCTTTATTGGAATCAGCTTTTCTCTTGGGTAAAAGAAGCTCCGGTGTTTCATCAAAATAGAAATTCTTCGGAAGTTCATCCAGCACAGAAGTGCTTGTATCTATGTCCCAGGTTACAACGTTACCGGAATATTCTGCACCGGGGTAAAGAATCGTACCGATTTTTTTATTTCCGAAGGTAATTGTCATATTCGCCTGCACGGCAATTCCAAGTATTTTGCCGTCGTCAGCACATACTCCCGAAGGAATATCCACTGCAATAACAGGTCTTTTGCTGTCATTGATCTTTTCAATTTCCTTATAAAGGTCACCTGTAATGGGCTTGGAAAGGCCAACGCCGAATATGGCGTCAATAATACAATTGTACTGTGAATAATCACATTTTCTTATGATTTTTATTCCAAGCTTTCTGGCAATCTTCAACTGAAGCTTTGTCTCTTTTGTGGATTTTTTTCTGTCTCCAACAAGATATAATGAAACACTGTATCCGCGAGCATAGAGAAGTCTGGCCGCAGCAATGCCGTCTCCGCCGTTATTTCCGAAGCCGCATACTGCCACGATTTTATCTCCCGGTCTGAAACTGCTTTGTACGGCATAGGCCACTCCCATTGCTGCCTTTTCCATAAGTACACAGGAGGGTATACCAATATTCTCAATATAGGTTCTGTCAATTTCTCTTGCCTGCTCTGAATTCAGTGCGTATTTCACTATTCTTCCTCCTTAGCCTTAAGCTTATAGGAAAGTCTCATTAGACTTTCAGTAAGGTGAACATTTTCCTGAGCCACTTCTCTTGGCAGGGCCAGATCAG
The DNA here is from genome assembly GCA_024403375.1 of Lachnospiraceae bacterium. GTDB lineage: Bacteria > Bacillota > Clostridia > Lachnospirales > Lachnospiraceae > RGIG3528. Next base: position 19,332 of record JAKSRZ010000006.1, on the reverse strand, counting down.
TGGGTGCAAAGTTCCAGATAGCCTTCACTCCCATTTTTACAAGTTCATTTGCCACAGTAGGTGCTGCCTCCTTCGGAATAGCAATGGCTGCAATATAAATCTGATTGTCCTTAACGAACTTTTCCATTTCCGACATATGAAAAACAGGAATTCCATGGACACTGGTTCCCACTACTTCAGGATCGATATCGAAAAGTGCTCTGATTAAAAAGCCTCTCTTTTCGAAGTCTGAATAGTTGGCAATTGCCTGGCCCAGTCGTCCGGCTCCTACTATAATCATCATATTCTTCTGATCCAGGCCAAGAATCTTTCCGATTTCCGAGTAAAGGTACTCAACGTTATATCCGTAGCCCTGCTGCCCGAATCCGCCGAAATTATTAAGATCCTGACGAATCTGCGATGCGGTTACTCCCATGCGGTCACTAAGCTCCTTGGAAGAAATTCTGACTACGCCGCGATTTAGTAATTCGCCAAGATATCGGTAATATCTCGGTAATCTTCTTATAACTGCAGCTGAAATTTCACCTGTTTTCATAGTAAGCTCCTATTCGTAAAGCAAATCGAATTTTTTCTCTAGTCTTTCTTCTGTTTCTTTTCCTTTTCGCTGCTTATAAGCGTTACAGAAGTTTTCCTTGTACTCACCATGTTCCACATCGTAAGTGTAGGATGTCAGCATGTAATTAAATGCCCCATTGAGGTGCTTGACGGTTTTCTTTCTTGACTTGTTCATAGGAACGTAGCCAGGACGGCCTTTAATTCCTACTGTCTCAGCCAGCTCCTTTTCGATATTCAAAAGGTATTCGCTTCTTATAAGTGCAGTTCTTATAGCATCCCGGGATTCTTCATTTTCCCCTGCCGTGCCATCATCAAAGTATGCATAGCTTCTTTCGGAAAGGGTTTTGGTAAGGAAATATTTTCCTCCGCGGTTTGCTTTCTTTCTGCCCATTGTAAGAAGCAGCCCAAGCCAGGGCTCAACGCCTGCAGTGTTTCTTTTGACTGTGTCAAGGCTATATGTCTTTGTATCTCCCTTAAGCTGGAGATTCATAACATCAGGGAAGGAATCATCAGCCTTTGATGAGCCCCAAAGTGATGAGCAAAGTTCGTTAATTCTTGCCACATCATGTTTTCCGGGATAGAAATGATTCTCAATTCCCATAGTAAGAACCGCAAAGCCGGGAATATATTTTTTCACGGACACACTGCTGCACTTCAGTACAAACTTCTCATTTCCTTTTTCTACAGACAATCTTCCGATGATTTCTCCGTCGTTTTCTTTTTTCTTCTTTGACTTGCTCTTATGTTCTCCGATCAGCACGTACTCATTTTCGCAAACGTCGCTCTTCTTCCACAAGGAATTCTTCTTGAAGTTGCTCTTCCATGCCTTTTCAGAGTTATATCGTAACGGAAGCATAAGGTAATGCACGCCCACTACCGTATTATCCTCATAGCGTCCGAAACGAAGTGCCTCGGCGTTAAGGACATAGTCGCGATAGCTGTCGGTGGAAGGTGTCACATTGTTCTTTCCAAGGGCATAAAGCATGCTGTTTATAGAAAATACAAGGGCTTTGTTCTCATCACCTGAAAGACGTTTTGCAGTATTTACGAGTGTATAGAGTTCTGCACTGGTTTTGTCCGCGATAATATCTGCTTCAGGATACTTTGCAATAAGTTCGCAGGTTTTTGCAACCATAATATCGTCATCAATTCTTCCGTGAAGTCTGATATCATCAATCACGTTAACCGCAGCATCTGTAATCTTAAATGACAGTTCCGGCCCTTTGACAGGTCGATCATAGCGTACAAAAATGTGGAGGTCTCTTGTTTTCTTAACCTCTGTTGCCACATTATGGTACTTTTCCTTAAGGCGTCTTCTTATGTTGGCACCAAGCTCAGGCCTCTCATCAAAGGAAGTCATAGCCACAACGCGTCCCATGCTGAGGCAGTCCGTCAGCCATTCGCCGGGAGCTGAACTTTCGGCTATTCCATTGAAGGCTCTCTTTGCCTTTCCATCTGCATTCTTAAGGGGCTCTATGAGCGAAAGCATAACCTCTCCTGCATCAATTGCAAAATAGGATGTCTTAATGCCTTCTGTTTTCAGCTCAAGGAACTTCTCGAAAAACATCATCTTTAAGTCCGGTTTTTCTTCGTCCTCCGGAAAATCATCCGGAAGCGAATACTCGAATTCAGAAGTTCTGAAGCTCTTATCTGCCTTCAGATCAACTAAATAGAGATAAATCTCAGAAAGTTCGTTTTCTTTTAATGTTACATCAATGTACAGATCTCTTGATACTGTTTTTGCAAGTTCCATGACTTCCTCCGTGAAATCGATTATTTCTGGTAATATTTCTGAACCTCGGCAAAGGCCCCGTTCACTCTTGAAACATTGTTTAATGTTTTAACCTTTACAGTCATTCTTGTAACGTAATCTTCCAGCTTTTCCATATATGCATCAGCGGAAATGCTTCCCTCTGCCACCTGTGTCAGTCCCTTTTCCCAGCTGGCCGTAAGGTCAGCCCTGAGCAGGGGCGGTATGGAGCCCGTAACAACCTCATAAATCATTTCTCCTAACTTGGTGGGAGTTATTACCTGAGTTTTGTTATTCAGGGCTATGTACGTATTCTTTACAAGCTTGGCAATTATTTCTGCACGAGTGGCACTTGTACCGATTCCGGCACCTTTAATCTGTGCTCTCAGTTCCTCATCCTCAATAAACTTACCTGCCTGCTCCATAGTGATAACCAGGTCACCTGATGTGTATCTCTTGGGTGGCTTTGTTTCGCCTTCCTTAACCTCCATCTTGGTAACATTAACCGTGTCACCCTTTTTCAGGCTGTTAATCTTTTCAAGAGAATCGGCACTGACTTCCATTTCTTCCTGGTTTTCAGCTTTGTCCTTATCCTTTTTGGCTTCCGGTTCTTCTTTCTTTTTGCCGGCCACCTTAAGATACCCCTCTTTGTCCAGAACCTTGAAATTGGCAAAGAACTTTTCCCCGTCAATTTCCAGAACAAGGGCAACTTTTTTGTATTCTGCAGGCGGATAAAAGATACTTAAGAATCTTCTTACTATAAGCTCATAAACGCCCTTTTGCAGGCTTCCGAGACCGGTGTAGGCATTAACCTGCCCCGTAGGAATGATGGCGTAGTGATCAGTAATCTGCTTATCGTCACAGTACTTTGTTTTTTCTATCCCCTTGTAAGAGCCGTTTCCAAGTATCTCCTCTGCAAATGTGCTGCAGGGCTGAAAATTCTTCAGTCCTGATATGTTCTTGTATATTTCCTTCGATACTGCTGTTGAAAGTACTCTGGCATCGGTTCTTGGATACGTTACAAGCTTTTTTTCGTACAGTTCCTGCGTGATTTTTAAGGTTTCATCAGGACTGATTTTGAAGACCTTTGAGCAGGTGCTCTGTAATTCAGCCAGATTGAAAAGCAGTGGTGCTGCTTTCTTCTCCGTTTTCTTTTCCAATGAAAATACTGTGGCAGGCTTTCCTGAAAGTGATGCAATCAGTGCGTCGGCATCCTCTTTCTTTTTGAAGCCGTTTTCCTTATAAAGTGCAGGAGTGTTGTAATATCTGCTGCCTTCCACTGCTCTGAATTCTGCTTCAAAGCCTTGTTCCGCTGTTGCTATTACTCTGTAAAACGGAGTTTTTACAAATTCTCTTATTTCCCTTTCACGACGTACCACTATTCCCAGAACACAGGTCATTACTCGGCCTACAGCAATCGCTCCTCGTTTATCTGCCTTAAGGAAATTCTGAATTGCATTTCCGTACTTAAGCGTGAGTATTCTGGAAAAGTTTATACCCATCAGATAATCTTCCTTGGCTCTTAAATATGCCGCATCGGAAAGATTTTTGTAGGCATCCCAGGTTTTTGCCTCTCTGATTCCTCTTAAAACTTCTTCTTCAGTCTGTGAATCAATCCATACACGTCGGCGTACCTTGTCCGCAGGAACGTGTGCCTCCTGGTCTACCAGTCGATATATGTACTCTCCTTCTCGTCCCGAGTCGGTGCAAATGTAGATGCATGTAACGTCAGGGCGGTTCAGGAGTCCCTTAACTATATTAAATTGTTTCGCCACATCCGAAGGAACTTCATATTTGTATTCCTTTGGTAAAAATGGCAGCGGATCCATAGTCCATCTTTTCAGTGCCGGATCATAAACTTCCGGGTAGCTCATGGTGACAAGATGTCCGAAGCACCATGTAATTACGCTGTTTTCGGACTCCTGGTAGCCATCTCTTTTAGAAAAGTTTTCATGCAGGGCTTTGGCAAATTCAGCTGCAACACTGGGCTTTTCCGCTATGTATAAATTCTTACTCAATATTTTTGCCTTCTCCCGGTGTAACTATTTTTTCGCCGTCAATGTAGACAATAATCTCTTTCGTAAACAGGTATGAAACGGGGTCAATTTTAGTAATTCCCACATAATTAACAGTATCATCCGGAGGAGGATTATCCTCTTCGTATTCCAGCTGATCGATTGTCTTTTCCACTACCGGCGGTGTAAAAGTAAATGTGCAGATTATGTTAAAGTCAGAATCCATTTCACAGAATTTGCTGTCATTTCCTCTCACGAGAATTCTGTTATCATCAGCATAAACAAACTTGGATTTTGCGGTAAGTCCATTGATTACCACTCTTTCGTCTATGCTTCTTAATGTACGTTCCTCGTCATCCGCAAGAAGTCTTGTATAATATCCGAATGGTTCTTCCTTCTTTTCATATTCGTAGTCAAGATTCTGATCCAGAGCCCAATAATATGCTCTGCTCTCTCGAATCTTATCGTATTCTTCATAGTCCATTTCCGTAAGGCTGGACGGGAACACAAAATCACCCTCATTCATAAGAAACATTCTTTTCAGTGAGGGCAGGTCCTCAAAGTACTCGTTGTCTCCCGCAAGCCACATAAGCTTAGGGCCATTATATATTCTTCGCATTTTGATGAGAGTATTTGTTTCTTCTGCCGCCAGAACAACCATATGATCACCGGTGTAGGCTATGGAAGAAAGCCTCAACCAGTCACGGCTGTTCTTTTTCTTTTTAAGTCCGGGAAGGAAGTCTCCCATATCAAAAAGCTGGTATACCGAATCTTTCTCAAAATCAATAATGCACACAACGTCCTCTGCTGTACTGCTGCCGGCCTTACTTGCAATAACCACAACGTTGCCGTCATCGTCTACGCAGAAGTCACGTCCGAAGACAAATTCATCCGTTTTATATATCTTTTTGACTTCACCAAGGGAGTTGATTTTAACAAACTTTGTATCTGATACAAAAAGATATAATTCTCCATCTTTTACATAGGTTGCTCTGGCAACGGATTTCACCAGAGGAACTTCCATTCTCATATAGCCGTCATTATCGTAAACGAGCATATATGGAGTATATCCGTTCTCTTCACGGAAAATGCAATAGAGACCGTCTGTAAGCTCTTTTTCGCTGGCATTCACTGTTGCGGTTTCCAGCGTTTTTTCATCCACAATAATCGTTTTGGTTTCGCGTTTTTTACTGAGAACAGCTTCTGCACCGTTAACAAGTCCCTGTTCAAAGTTGTAATAAAAACGCTTAACTCTTATTCTTCCGTACTGGTCTACAAGCTTGAAGGTAATCATGTTGTCCATTCGTGGCTGAATACCGCAGACCGAAAACTCATGAACAAGTGATGTATTAATGTCTTCCTCGCAGCCGTCTTCATAGTTTACATGCCTTTTTGATGCAACTACGTTACCACCAAAGTCATCTGCGTAGGAGTCAAGGTCAGACACATGCACATTGTAAGAAACCGCACAAGGTTCATCGGTCTCAAAGTATACATACAGTGACTGAGAATTGGTTCCGAAGGGATTTCTTATAACAAGGGGCTCGTTTTCCGTATATCTTTTCGAGCTGACAAGTGCATTGATTTTCTCTCTTACGGCTTTCTGGTAGCCATATGTATAAATCTGATCACTGTTTTCGTAATCAAGAAAATCCTCCATTACATGAATAACGGCAATTTCCTTTGTTGCGTCGGGATCTGCTTCATAATAGTCCACGTACTTGTCACGAGGGTTTGTAACTTCAGCCGTAGGTGTAGCACTGGGCTCCGGATTTTCACGGTTGCCAAATACACCCGTTGAATATATAACGAGTGCAAGTACGGCGATGCTTAATGCTCCTATCAATATGAGAAATCCGTTAAGTTTTTTCATCCTGTCCCCCGAGGGTTATTTTTTCTTTACAGAGTATCCGAAGGTTCCCAAAGTGTCTCCAAGGCTTCTGTAGGAGCCGTGGCAGTAGGAAGTAAGGTCCGCATCATTCAGGTGGAATACGCCCTTCTCGTCCATATATTTGTCGTCTACCTGAACGCCTACGATCTGTGCAAGAAACATTGTGTGTGAGCCCAGATCTTTTGTCTCTGTCACCTTACATTCAATGTTTACGGGGCTTTCCGCAATACCGGGTACGGAAACATGAAGTGAGTCCTGTGTGGTCAGCTTCATTTCTTTAAATTTGTCAAAGTCTTTACCTGACTTTACTCCGCACCAGTCTGTAGCATAAGTCAGTTCTCTTGTAACGAGGTTAATTACAAATTCTTTTGTATCCATAAGAATGTCGTAGGAATATCTCTCCTTACGTACCGAAATGGACACCATCGGCGGGTCACTGTTAATTGTTCCTGCCCAAGCTAATGTAATAAGGTTAGGTTTTTCTCCGGGACGCCGGCATGAAACCATTACAACCGGTAAAGGAAAAAGCATATTTCCGGGTTTGAATTCTTTCTTCATAAACTCACCTTTCAAAACTATCTGTGTCTTCCGCCGCCGCCATGAGAACCGCCGCCGGAGCTGTGGTGTGAACTTGAGCTGTGACCGCCGGAGCTGCTGCTTGAAGACTCAATCTTCACCTTGGAAACGGTACTTCTTAAGTATACGTCAGACTGACGGCTAAGTTCAAAGCTGCCCTTCTTTTCATAGGCTTTTGCTGAATTGGCCTTCTGAACCGAATTAAGCTTTCTTTTCCATGAGCCTGTAATGGCAAGGGCGATTATGAATGCAACAATAAGCGGCAATATACAGCTGCGTAAATATGCAAGTACCCAGTCTCCAAAACCATAGGATATGGAATAATCTCTGCTTCCGTTTGAGTTGTATACGAAGTACTTTCCGTTATTCTCGTCATAGTACTCAGTTTTTCCGCTGTTACTCCATATATCAACAGGGCTTCCTGTTTCTTTATATCGGCTTACTGTGTCGTCTACAAGATATGCATAGTCTCTGAAAATATAATAATATTCTTCAGTATCAAAGTAAGAATCCACTGCGTCAAAGATAAAGTCAATATAATCGTCGTATATGCACTTGAGACCGATTCCGCTTGTGCTGATCCATATCTCTCTGTCGCTTCCGTCTATGTAGCGAAGGAACAGACATCCGTCTGTGTTGGGACCATATACTTCGTCATAGAAATCATCTGCATAAGACATGGGAGTCTTATAATCAAGGTCAGTCGTTGTAACAACCACAACATTGAAATCAAGTCTTTCGCTTATTTCAGTAAGCTGTGAATTAAGTGCCTCCTGCTCCTCGGGGCTCAGCAGACCTGCACCATCATAAAGATAAATGGAATCGGATGCAAAGGTCTTTGTCTCTGACATTCCTGCTGCAAGAATCAATGTCAGTAAGAGAACCGACAGAACTTTTTTTACTAAATGCTTCATATTCTGCCTCCCCTTAACCTAAATATTTGGCCAGGAACAATATTGTTCCGCCGATAATTCCACCAATACCCGTTATGGCAAGAAGCCATTTTGCATATGCTGCACCATCAAGGGGCAGATTGCCCACAAACTTACCTGTCTGGCCGTTCATTGCAAAGGTGTATACCTTGTCCTTCCACTTTGTGGTAAGTACCCATACAGGCAATAACATATACTTAGTCGTTGCCTTCTTTACCTGAATGTTGCAGGATGTTTCCTTTATTGTGGCATATCCGCTTACTGTATTTCTGAAGTTCTGCGCCATAGTATTTTTTACACGAGGGTTGATTCTGGGCATGAGTTCTTCAGGCTCCACGTCGTACTTGTCTGCCAGGAATCCCGCAAGATATGCAGACTCAAAGGGCACTGCATCATCATAGTTATAAGGTTCCACAGAATCCATAAGATCATCTGCCATCTTTGTGGAACCGTCAGCAGGGATGCCCTCATAGTCAGCCACACCTGCACGCTCGATTCTGTAATATTTTGTCTCTGTATAATGATATTTTGAATCGCTCCAGCTGCGAACCTTTGTCGCATCGTAGCTTGCGTTTCCGGAAGCATCCACGTTGAAAATCCAGAAGGGTACATAAACACCCTTGACCTCATCCAGACGGTTCTCGTCTCTGAAGGACTTATTTAACAGTTTTTTTCCTCTGAAATGAGCTGCCAGTGCCTCTTTTGCAGCATTTTTGTCAAGCTTGAAGGGAATAATATAATCAGGCTTCAGTGCTCCCGTAAACTGCTTCGTCATAACAACATTGTTACCACAGTACGGACAGGATGTGGCACCAAGATTCTTATCACCGATAATCTCTCCACCACAGGACTGACAAACGTAAATAAGCAGATTAGGATCAACCCAGTCCTCGGCTTCGGAGGTGATGGGACCATCTGTTGCCTCCTCGGCCTTCTTCTGCTTTTCCTGCATAATTTATTTGATTTTCTGCACCTCAAAGATGGAGCCCCAGTATGGACACTTTAATTTGTTAGATGCTGTATCGAATTCAAGAATACCACCACAGGCAGGGCATTCATATTCCAACAATGACGACATAAATCCTCCATAACATATATAAAAATCCAAATTATATTATACAAAAATGGCTTGTTAAATTCAAGACAAAAAGACAGGTTCTGATTAACCAGAACCTGTCTAAAGGAGATATAGTTATTTAATTACTTAAGCATATCAGCTGTGCCGTATGTCTTCTCCCATGCTGCCTTACGCTCGTCGGCAATTGCCTGACCGCCGGCCTTCATGTACTCCTTCATATGCTGCTCCCATGTAGCATCAAATTCAGCAGGAGAACATACAACTGAGTTACAGAAACCTGCATCTCTCTTACCTGTAAGGTCTGTACCTTCAGACTCAGCCTGAATTGTACCAACCTGTACATTCTTAGGAGCAACTGCATCTACACCGGCCTGTACCATTGCGTTAGCAACATCTGCAGGATCAACCATAGCATATGTGTAAGCAAGAGACTTCTGTGTAAGTTCCTCTGTGGAGAGACGAAGACCGTTACATGTCATTGTAAGGTCGATGTTCTGACCGGAGTTCTGTGTGTAAGCCTTGTTTGCTTCATCTACTGCAGAAATTGCAATAGCGCCACTTTCAAGAACCTTGTGGTTAATACCCTCAACACCCTTCTGGAGGTATTCAACAGCTTCAGGTGAAGAAATGAAGTTGAGGTAAAGAAGGGAAGCAAGAGGCTCCTTGTTTGTTGCAGGGAAGAATGCCTTACGGTCACCTGCTGCAGAGTAAGAATACTTTGTATACTTGCCGTTCTTATCTGTGAAGCAGTTGATAGCTACGAACTTTGCATTCTCGCCGTATGTTGCAGCAAGAACTGCGTTGAAGGAGTTCTCTGCGTTACGGAAAGGATAGTCATAGTTGTGCATGAATGCGCCTACATAACCAGCCTTGCAAAGGTCATCTGCTGTGGAATCTCCTGAAGGATAAAGTGCGAAATCCTTCCACATAAGGCCGTTGTTGTACCACTTGTTAAGAAGCTTAACAGCTTCCTTTGTTCCGTTCTGAGTATACTTTCTGTCATCGAAACCGTTTACATAGAGTTCCTTATCTGTGATAGCAGGATCCATGAAGGACTCGATGAGGTTTGCTGCTGTCCAGCCCACATCGGAAGTAACCATAAGAGGGATCATCTGATCCTTAGCATCGCCAAGAAGTGTTTCTGCGTTGTTCTTGAAAGCAACGAGCATATCTTCGAACTCCTGAGTTGTTGTAGGAGCCTTAAGACCAAGCTTATCAAGCCAGTCCTGACGAACGAATGTGTTAATTCTGTATGTGTTGTTTCTTCTACCCTCGATAGCCCATACTGTACCTGTTGTAGGATCCTGGTCACAGTAGATGTTCTCATCCTTAAGCCAGTTCCAGAGATCAGGAAGGAGTGACTTATACTTTGTAAGGTAAGGATTAAGATCTGTAACACCTGCCATATCAGCATATGTCTGTACTGTAGCATAGCTGTATGTGTAGCAGATATCAGGTGCAGACTGTGCTGCAAGAAGGTTGTTAATCTGGTCAACCTCTGTCCAACGAGGAACAGCTACGTATGTAACTTCTACGTTGTACTTGTCAAGCATCTGCTTCTTGATCCAGTCTGTCCATACGTTATCGTTTGCAGGAGTAGCTCCGTCACGATCGTAAACCTCAACAGAAATCTTCTTTGTCTCCTTGAACTTACCATCAACCATCTGGCCGTCTGTAAGCTTCTCGATATCAGAAGGTGTCTTAACCTCCTCTACGGGAGTGTTGGAATTAGCGGGAGTATTTGTCTCACCACTGTTTGCCTTGCCACCGCAAGCTGCTAAAGAAAACAGCATTGTTGCAGCGATTACTAATGCGAGTAATCTCTTTTTCATTTTTTCCTCCTCTTTTAATAAAGGTATATTGAATAACGGCATGTCGCTATGACATCCGATTATTCCTTGACCGCACCGAGTGTTGCTCCGGCTATGAAATATTTCTGAAGCCATGGATAAATGAGCAGAATCGGTATTGTTGAGAACATAACGATGGCACTCTTAAGGGCCTCGCCAAGTCCGGGTGTCGTAAAGCCTTCCTGAGTTGCTACTTCTACGCTGTTAATACTGTTGAGTATGTTGTAAAGAAGAAGCTGTAAAGGATAAAGCTTTGGTGTGGTGATGTACATAAGTGCATCTGAGTATCCGTTCCAACGTCCTACTGCATAGAAAAGTGCCAATGTAGCAAATACGGGCTTGGACAGTGGAAGGTAGATACTTGTAAATATCTTTATGTGTGAAGCTCCGTCGATTTCGGCAGACTCTCTTAAAGAGTCCGGAATTCCGTAGAAGAAGCTTCTCATAATGATCATGTTGTAAACCGACAGACAGCTGGGAACGATAAGTACCAGAGGGCTGTCAATAAGGTTCAGCTGCTTCATAAGAAGGTAGTTGGGAATTGTTCCTGCGTTAAAGAACATTGTTATTGTGATAAAAATGTTGATTAACTGTCTTCCACGAAGCTTTTCATAAATAAGCGGATATGCACAAAGTGCTGTTATTGTAAGTGACCAGAAGGTGCAGACAACCGTAAGGAATGCTGTCCAGAAGAAGGATCTGATATACTTGGCGTCGCCCAGAACCTTTGTGTATGCGTCGAAGTTAAGTCCTTTGGGAAGGAGGTAAACCTCGTGACGAATAAGGAATTCGGAATCACTTAACGATTTTGCTCCCAGGTTAACGAGGGGAAGCAGGCAGATAATTGAAACAAGCACGCATATGAAGCAGAACATCAGGTCTCCTGCTATTGTCTTTTTTGATTTTACATTCATGTTTCCGCCCCCTTACCAAATGCCACGTTCGCCGAGCTTACGTGAAATGCCGTTAGCACCCAGGAGGAATATCATTCCTACTACGGACTGGAACAGACCAACAGCTGTTGACAGGGAGAATTTAAGGCCCTTGATACCGTTTTTGTAAACGTATGTGGCAATTGTTTCTGCCACGTTAAGTACCAGGTTGTTCTGCATTGCGAAAGGTCTGTCGAAACCACCGCCAAGAATTCCGCCAAGGTTCATGATAAGCAGTACCACAATAGTTGACTTAAGTCCCGGCAATGTGACATGCCACATTTTTCTGAATCGGCCAGCACCATCAACAGATGCTGCTTCGTATAATTCCGGATTGATTCCCGCAATTCCTGCAAGGTAGATAATTGATCCCCAGCCAAAGCTCTGCCATACACCGAGTCCGATATAAGTTACCATCCAGTGCTTTGATTCGTTAAGGAAGGGAATTGCTTCACGTCCTGTCATCTGAATAAGCTGGTTTACAAATCCGCCCGAAGGAGCGAAAAGTGTAAGTGCAAGGCTGTAAATGATAACCCATGAAAGGAAGTGGGGCATATATGCGATTGTCTGTACTGTTTTCTTGAACCACTTAAAGGGCAGTTCATTAAGAATAAGTGCAAATATAATGGGTGCCGGGAAGCCAAAGAACAGGTCCAGCATGTGAAGCACCACATTGTTTCTTAAGGCATTGTAGAAGTCCACATTCATTGCCTTTTTGAAGTACTTGAATACGTCAAGTTTTCCTGCTGTGGTAGCCCAGGGCATTTCCCATACGCTCATATTGAATTTGAAATCCTTAAAGGCAATGATTACAAATTTCATGGGCATATATTTGAATACCGCTAAGTAAACAATGGGGATTAACAGCAAAAGGTAAAGCTGCCAATATCTTTTCATATAAGGCCAGAACTTGACTTTTTTCTCTTTGAACTTAACCTCATTTCTTTCCTTTTTCATATCTTCTCCTCGCTGACCTTTCAGTCATCAATTTTTTTCAGGAAGTAGCTCTCCGTCGGTCCCAAATAGGATTCCGGAAGCTTCGTTCCTTTTCTGACCAGAACAATCTTTTCAAGCACCAACGCCGGGCTTTTGGCCGAGAACGTTATCTCGTTTATGCCCTTTTTCAGTTCAGCCTTGACGACAACCTTCTTTACGTTGTTTATTGCTTCGTCGGACCACTGTCGGCTCTGGAAAAATGGTCGTTCAGGTTCTCTGACGGTATTGACCGTCATCATCTCCCCACCATTTATGCTGCAGCCGATAAGCTGCTCCGCCTTAAACGTAACGGGAGTCGTAGGCGAAAGCATGAATTCTGTTTCATAGCTTCCTCCCTCCGCCGAGTAAACCTTGTAGGAAACTGTGGGCTGTCTGCTTCCACTGTAGTCAAACGTGGAAGGAAATACCTTTATTGCGGAGCCTGTCCTTCCGTAAGGTTTCATCACCTTGAAGCCGGCACCTGAAACATCTTCCTTACTTGAAAAATGTTCAGCGTTTATGGAAATTATGCCGTCCATCTCCCAGAATACATTTTCAGGTATCTCCGGACATCCTGCCACCACCTTGATCATAGCCTCGGAGGGGCAATCGGAATTTATTTTTATAAGTGCCTCGGAGTTCTTCTTAATCAGCGACCTGTCGATATTTGCAACGATTCGCTCTCTTATCTTTACCTTACCCTCTTTTTTCGAAACTGTGAGCCAGTCGCTGTCCGTGGTAATGGTAAAGCTGAATGGTATTTCACTGGCGTTGGAAATATCAAAAACAATTTTATCTACATCCGGTCTTAATGCGTCCGTCCACACCTGAGGTCTGTCGCACCAGAAAAGACCTGTCATATAGTTTTCGTCATCTGCTCTTGACACCAGCATTCTTGGGCTGTTGGCAGGGAATACGATATTCAGAACCGGTAGTTTATTGTCTTCCTCATTCCAGTTTGTGAATCCCAGATGTTCGGAAAGTTCGAACCCCTCATACTTTCCTCCGTCCAGAACTCTGTATTCTTCCATGATTTCCTTATCGTGCTTAAGACATTCCTTGACACGTTCGGCATAATCATTCGCTTCTATTCGGTTCTGACTTGCATACAGCTTATTTCTGCCGGACAGAATCCACAGCTTCATAAGATTTGCCGTTCCACAGGCCGGGTAACTTACCAATGAAACGTAATCACTTCTTCCCTGCTCTATGCATCTGGCGTTCAGCCTGTCACACTCTTTCAGTATGCCGTCGGATATCTTCAGAATTTCTTCAGCTTCCCCATAATGCAAGGGATGATAAACATCCGCATTCATTACCTCATGCTTTCTTTTTGCCAGCATTCCGGTGTAATTCATAATAATCTTCGAAATGGAATCCAGTCCTGACTTAGGGAAAATTCCTTCAAAGTTCTTTCTTACCCATTCCTCCGTGTAGCGGACAACTATATCGGCATCCTCTCCGCCCCACTTTTCAATGTCGTAGGCAAGATCGAGGAAATAACACAGAGGATACTCATTGGCACCGATGTCTCCGATGTTGGCCACCCAAATGTCCCTGACTCCGTATTCATAAGCCTGTGTCATCTGCTCCCAGACTCTTGGAAGATATGTGGAGCCAATCCACTGGAAGGAATATGCACCTCCATGCATATCCATATGGTAGTACATTCCGTACCCGCCCTTATGCTCTCTCATTTTTCCAAGAGGAAGGGTCCTTGTACAACCAAAATTATTATCTGTAAGCATTATTGTTACGCCCTCAAGTTCGGGATCGTCCATAATGCCCTTAACTTCATCGTTTCCGTAGAAAAATTCTTCTACCTCCGTGAACATAACCATCTGTCGAGGAACCTTGGAAAGGTCCTCATTAATCGTTTCACGGATAAGCTGATTCTGGGTTTTTAATACGTCTCTTAACAATTTTACATTGCCTTCAAGACCTTCGTTTTTCATTATTGCAGAATCACGCTCGCCTCTCATTCCGAGAGTTATTACATTTTCGTAGGCTCTGTTTCTTAATAAACCATCACGCCAGAATCTGGTGATTCCGATCTCATTGGTTCTGAAGTTCCAGTCGTCACCGTATATGGAATTTTCTCCTCTTAAGAGTCCATATTCCTCGCCGGCTCTCATGCACGGCTCATGGTGCGATGTACTCATTACGACGCCGTACTCATCTGCCAGTCTGGCACTTTCAAGTCCGGGACCGTCCATAGAGAAATTTGATGCCCACATGGCCGGCCACAAGTAGTTGCCCTTTAATCTTAAGAGTAATTCAAAAACCTGTTCATAGCATTTGGCATTTATTCCGCCGAAATGCTTGTTGGCCCATGTACCAAAAGCGGGCCACTCGTCATTTATAAAAAATCCTCTGTATTTTACGGAAGGCTCTTTGGAAACCATATCGTCTTCCGAACTGATGTATACGTTTCTTTTCTTCTTTGGGTATGCGTGATTCCAGTTGATCAGTGGTGAAACACCGATAATCTCTGAAAGATGAAAGAGACCGTATATTGTACCTCTTTTGTCAGAGCCTGCAATGACCAGCGCACTTTCCACATTCGGAAAAGGGCTGTCTATGCATTTGAAGCTGTACGTTTCCCACTTGTTTTTTATACCGGAAAGATCAATTTTCCCTTCAGCCTCCAGCCTGTCCAACAATAAGCTGTGACCTACGGTTCCATAGATTACCAGGCTCTTACACTTTTCTCCTTCAGTGTACTCGCCCGGACAGAAGCCTGTTACGGCAAGAATATCCTGCTTCACAATGTCAGCTATTCTATTGACACCAGTGAATGCAGTTGTCTCATAAGTGAACCTGCATCCCCCATTTAACTCAACCCGTAACATAATGCCCTCCCAAGCAATTCCACTATATCATTGGTTTTTTTGCATCAACAACACCTAATACTATCTTTTCTTTGCAAAATCCGACCTAAGATGCTATAATTCTTTATAAAGATAAACAAAAATACATTTTTTCGCACTTTTCTGACTGATTTCGGAGGAGGATATTATGAAAAAAGACTATAACTGCCAATTCGGTTTACTTTATAAGGACGTAAACTGCGAGCATAAAAAAGCAAGAATTAATCCAGAGGATATTTCTCTGCTTCACAGCCATGACGGCTATGAGGTTGTTCTTTATCTTGGCGGCGATGTCAGCATTTACGTTGAAGCCGAAGGAAAGCAAATGGAACGTGGCGATATTGCTCTCATTCCTCCCAACTCCTTTCATGGTCTCTATCTTACCGATATTCCCAGCTATGAACGTATTGTACTGAATTTCAGGGAAGAATATCTGCGTTCCTTTAACGATACCGAAACCGACCTTTCATTGTGTTTCAAACGTCTCCCCGAAAACCGCCTTAACGTTATTCATCTTAATGATGAGCAGCTTCAGGATTTTATTCGTATAGGTGATTCTCTGGCAGATTCCATTGAAAATTCAGCCTTTGGAGGAAACATTCTGCAAAGAGCTTTTTTCTCAGAATTTCTCGTTAAAATAAACCGGGTTGCGGAAACCGCACCTCAGCCCTATTATTCCAGCACAGTTCCTCCTGTGGTTAAAAAGATTTTCGATTTTGTAACAGAAAACCTCACTTCCGACCTTACCGTGGAAATGATTGCTCTGAATCTTCATCATAACAGCGATTATCTTAATCGAAGCTTTAAGAAAGTAACGGGGTATCCACTTAAGCACTATATTATTGCAAAAAAATTAACTCTTGCTCAGCAGTATCTGCGACAGGGCTATTCACCATATGATGCCTGCTTCATGAGCGGCTACAATAACTATTCCAGCTTTTCCAGACGCTTTACCGAAGCCTTCAAAATATCGCCTAAGGCCTACCAACTTAAGTGTCAATCTGCCGAAAACGGTTAAATAGTTTAGAAAAAATACATACGTCTAAAATTAATGCAATAAATTTGACTTTTTATGCAGGATTTCTTATATTTTTAACGGTAATATGTTTAATCTTTCCAGGAGGAAAAAAATATGGGTAAATTTGTTATTAAAGATGCAAAGAATGGTGTTAAGTTTGACCTCAAGGCTACAAACGGACAGGTTATCGCAACAAGTGAGGTTTACTCTTCTCTTGAAGCATGCAAGAAGGGCATTGCTTCCGTTCAGAAGAATGCAGTTGTAGCTGCTATTGAGAACCAGACAAAGGCTGATTTCGCAACAGAAAAGAATCCTAAGTTTGAAGTTTACACAGATAAGGCAGGCGAGTTCCGCTTCCGTCTTAAGGCTACAAACGGTCAGATTATTGCCACAGGCGAAGGCTACAAGACAGAAGCTAATTGTCTTAACGGTATTGAGTCCATTAAGAAGAACGCTCCTGATGCTGAAATCGTTAAAGAGTGATAACAATTTTGTTGGATGGCATGTCAATGATGTGCCATCCTTTTTTTATTTCCTTTCCGCCCCTAAAGTGCTATACTATTGACTTATGAAATCAGTTAATGAAAAATCTCAGACCTTCAGTGAAATGGTCCTGCACCTTATATGTCTGGTTGCAGTCCTTTTTTACGTTCTGACAAGTCGTGAACCGATTCCTGCTGAGTCTTTTGATTCCGTTTCTTCTCCGGAGCCCGAAGTCACAAGTGTTTTGACGCCATCACCGTCTCCAACAATCTCTGTTGAGCCCACTGCTTCCTCCGTTCCAACACTTCCGGTGTCCACTCAGACTCCTGAAGATACCCCTGTCCCTTCTCCCACCTGCACAACATCCCCTACACCTTCACCGACTCCCACCGGAATCGCTGCCATCCACATAAATACCGAAAAGAGCGCTCCTATTACCTCAAAGCTTGAATATGTGAATGCCACTATGGAGATTGACGGCGAAGCCTTCTCTTTGCAGATAAAGGGTAGAGGAAATTCTTCCTGGAATTCATTCCCCAAAAAGTCTTACAGAATAAAATTAGATGAGAAAGCGGCTCTTCTTGGACTTCCTGCCGACAAAGATTTTTCTCTTGCCTGCAATTATGTGGATCCCACCCTTATAAGAAACGCCGTAACTTATGATATGTCCAAGGTTATGACTAATCTTTCCTGGACTCCCGATTTCCGTTTTTGTGAGCTGTACATAAATGATGAATATCTTGGAATATACACTATTCATGAAAAAATCGAAGCTTCAAAGCATAAGCTTGATCTTGGAACCTTTGTCACAAACGATAAAGGAAAGATTCTTGAGGGTGGTTTCGTCATTGAATGGGGCTGGGATTACGATTGCGAAAATGTCTACGGAAAAGACTATTTTATGACTACAAGCCGCGATTGTCTTTATGTTAAGGAGCCAAAGGTTCTTGAACCCTGGGATCCCGGTTTCAGATATGCTTATGATTATGTAAAAGCGGCTGAAAAAGAAATCGAAAATCATGGTGATTACGAGAAATACATTGACGTCGACAACTGGGTTGACTGGTTTATTATTAACGAACTTACAAACAACACCGAATGTTCTTTCTATAGAAGCCTGTACATGTATAAACAGGTAGACGGCAAGCTTTGTCTTGGTCCATTATGGGACTACGATACCGCCTTCGGAAATCATACGGGAGATATTAAGGACTATAATGGTTGGGTAAGCTGCGACTCCACCTATCAGTATATGCTTAAGCCCGATATGATATATTATCTGCTTCTGGATGATAACTTCTGTAATAAAATCAAAAAAAGATGGGCCGAAGTCAAGGATCCTCTCCTGACAACCGCCCTTTCCTCCATAGCCGAAAGAAGCAATCAGATTGCAGACTACAGAGATCTGAATTTTGATAAATGGAAAAAAATATACTCCGGCTCCCATATCGGAAGCGGTCGGAGTACCACCTACGGTTTCAAAACCTATGACGAACAGCTTACATATTTAAGGGACTTCGTTGTTCAAAGATACAACTGGATGGATGCAAGACTTTCCTCCGGCATGCCCATTGCAACGCCGAAGCCATCACCGACTCCCGAACCGACTCCGGAACCTACCTCAGAGCCAACTCCTGAACCCACTTCAGAACCCACTTTGGAGCCATCTCCTGAACCCACTCCGGTGCCGGAAGTACAGCCCTAATGCTTCTTTTCTTCCCTGTAGGCTTCGATGGCTTTGATGCCATTCGTATAATCACGTTCAAAAAGCTCCTGACAGATGTGCTTTAAAAGCTCCTCTTCGGGAGCTTTTTCTAATATAAGATCCTGCACGAATTTCTTACTCTTTGTTAAATACTTGAACTTTGAATAATATTCAAGAACACGATTAAGTTCCGGACGCCAAAGGAATTGCAGTTCCCTCTTTATTAAGGCACGCCTTTCTCTGGTTTTTCCCATTTTAGGGTTCTCCCTGCACTCTCTCAGCAAGTACAGGTCTGCCTTGCCATCAACCTCGTCCACCGTTATTATTCCCCACCAATCAGGCACGTGCTCGCTAATATGCTCGGCATGGGTAGTGCCAACACATATAAAGTTATACCTGAAAAACTGGTTGTAATATTTCACCTGAGAATCAAGACGCACATAAGTATCAGCATCGCTTTTTATTTCTATGCCGTATAATCCATCTTCCTTCACCATAAGAACATCAGCTCTGGCTTTTCCCATGGTCTTCTCTTCAATTATTCGAACCTTCCCAAAATTATCTTCCAGAAATTCAAAAAGAGGTTCTCGTATGTCCTTGTCCCGAAGCATCTTACGCACCTGAATCGAGTAGGAGGCGGTGACTAACCGCCGTCCTCTCACAGCACCGTACATACCGTTCGGTATACGGCGCTTTCAATAG
>JAKSRZ010000059.1 GCA_024403375.1 Lachnospiraceae bacterium | reverse complement strand
GAAGCATGTATCTGGGAAGACTTCCCTTAAGTACTGCTGTAAGCTCCGATGCCTCAATGTCACCTACATAGAAAAGGACTATTTTGCCCTTCTCGTCATCATATATGCAGGCATTCATTTTTATACCATCCACTCTGGATACGTTTGCTTCAATCTCGCCAAGCTCAATACGGTGTCCCATATGCTTGATCTGATAATCCTTACGTGAAACAAAGATCAGGTTACCGTCAGCGTCTCTTCTGGCAATGTCGCCTGTCTTGTAGATAAGCTCCGGATAAACCTTGTTCAGAGGATTCTGAACAAAGCATTCTGCAGTCTTTTCGGGGTTGTTGTAATATCCCAGAGTAAGTGCTGTTCCTCTTATGCAGATTTCTCCCTGCTCTCCCTCGGGAACAAGCTCTCCCTGATCATTCAGAAGCAGAATTTCTGTGTTCTTAAAAGGTCTTCCGATGGGAATGGGGCCTTCCGGCTCGTAGTTGTCAGGAACGTGGAAAAAACAGCTCATTCCTGTGCATTCTGTTGGTCCGTAAAGGTTTGTCATCTTTACATCCGGCAGATTATCGCGCCAGATTTTGTACTGCTTTATGGGGAAAACTTCGCTTCCGAAGGCAATTGTCTTAAGGCTTGTGGGCACGACTGTCTGGAATGTTCCGAAGGCAGAGATCATTGTAAGTGCGGACACAACCCAGCAAATTGTATTGATCCGGTGCTCGTTGATAAATTCCACAAGGCGAATGGGAATAGAGAAATATTCGCGTGGAATGAGATATGTGGTTGCACCAAATTTGAGTGTAGGATAGACCTCTTTAAGACACGCATCGAAATAAAGAGGAGACTGATTTCCAAATATGGTTTCACTGCCAAAGCCAAGTGTTTCGGACAGCTGCTCGATGTAGTCCAGTACCGAGCGGTGGCATGCCACTACTCCCTTAGGAATACCTGTGGAGCCTGATGTAAATACTATGTAAATCGGATCTGTATCAATCTGGTGATCGTAAACGTACTTAAGTGCAGGCTCGTCAATTTCGCCCTTTACAAGATCAGAATAGAGTGCAAGTTCACACTTATAATCAAAGGTTTTTGCGATTTCAATTGTCTTCTCATCACAGATAATCAGATCGGTCTGAACGTTCTCAAGAATCAGGTCGATTCGGATTTTGGGCATTTCCTCATCAATGGGAACGTAGTAATTTCCGCTCCAGATAACGCCGAAAAAGGCAGAAATCTCATCGGGACTTTTCTGCATAAAAACCACTACAGGCTTTTTATATATTTTTCTGCTGCAGACAGCACTTGCAAGTGTTCGGCTTTCCTTGTAAAGCTCAGCAAAGGTAAGTCCATTGGTGCCGTCGGAAAATGCCAGCTTATCCGGTACCTTTTTCACTATATCCGTTAAATAATCTAAAACATGATTCTGCATTTTATATCAACCTTTCATAAGCTTCTGAAAGCCTTCCGCAAGCCTTAACGCTGCTTCTTGCTAAAACTTCAAGCACATCCAGATACTTTTCATCTCTGTTTTCATTCATAAACAGCTTCGGATTATCTCGTTTCATAATCGAAAGCTCGGTACATCCAAGAAGGACCACCTGAGCACCGTTTTCAAACAGCTCATTTGTTACGCTCATAAACAACTCGGCAGGTATCGGCAAGCCCGCTTTTACGTAGTTGTAAATGATGCTCATTACGTTTTTCTGTTCTTCGCTGCTTGGAACTATGCAGTCAATGCCCTGTTTTTCAAAGGTCTTCTGAAACAGGCCGCTTCTCACAGTTCCATCGGTAGCCATTATGCCCACCTTATTGATTCCTGCCTCTTTTACAAGCACGCACGCTTCTTCAATGGCATTTAATACGGTAACTCCAAGTTCCTTTTCCAGAGTTTTCTGGAAAAAGTGTGCCGTAACGCAAGGAATGGCAATAACCTCTGCACCACCCCTGACCAGCCCATGGCCTGCCTCCAGCATCTGCGGCAGTGGTGATTCCTGACTTTCTCCAATGATAAATCTTGTTCTGTCAGGTATCTGAGGCATAGAATGCATAAGAATCTCTATATGCTCCTGATCAACCTTTGCATCAGTCATCTCAGTCACAAGTCTCATAAAATATGCTGAGGCAAGGGGTCCAAGTCCACCGATTACACCTAATATTTTGTTATTGATAATGTCTGACACTGTAAAAACCTCGGTTACTGAACTACTTCAGGATATTTGCTCTTATCATAGGGGTGTGTGGGATAATAACCCTCACCATGAGCAGGACGTATTGAATATTTGTAAAGTTGTGAATCCGTCCACATGAAAATCTGGGCTTTGTCCCACCAGGGTGTAGAATCGAAATGATACCACTTTCCGTCAATGTTAATTATGTTCCAGAAATGGTCTACGCCGTTACTTGGCTCCTTTGTGACAAGGATGCTTTCAACTCCTGCTCTTGTAAGAAGATACTGTGCCATATGACCGAACACATAGCAATCACCCTTATATTTTGTAATGCCATCATAGGCAGCTTTGATTGGGTCAACTCCGCTTTCCATATCTACGTAAGCTACATGATATGCTATCCACGAATATACTGCGTAGGCTCTGTCCTTCTGACTCATATCGGGAGTAATAATTGTTGACAGCAGGTTGTCCGCAACCGCTTCCAGCATTTCCTCCGAAACTTCGCTTACAAATACCTTAGCTGCCACTTCCGTGTAGTTTCCTGCAGAGTCCTCAGCATAGTATGTTATGGGATATATCCCGATTTTTTTTGTATCTACTCCGCTGTTATTTACGCGAACGGTAATGTCTTCTCCGGAATTATCGGTTACGACAACGTTTTTCTTATAAGCTATGCTTTCGCCGGGACGTATATGTATATCGGTTACGCCTGATATTACGGGTGCCTCGGTATCTTTGATAAACTCATGTGTATTGCCGTCATAGAACTTATATGTGCTGCATGCGGGCACCTTTGTAGTGTCATAGGTGTAGCAGTTCGGCATTCCGTCACCGCGAAGTACGTTATATTCCTGTACCTGAGCATCAGTCTGCATAAAGCACCAGTAGCCATCATATGCCTTATTTCCTGTACGTCTTTTTATGCAGTCACAATGATACCAGCCGTCACCATAATTGACATAGTTCCAGTAGTGATCGCTGGTTCCGCCTATACGCTCCAGCATCATGGTTTCAAAGCCCATACGTTTATACAGAACATCAAGAAGCACATAGGACACGTAACAGTCTCCGGCATTTTTGTAGAGTCCGGCGTAGGCGGCCTCATAATAGGTCTGCTCTACCTCGTCTCCCTTATACGTAAGATTATTATGGCACCACTGGAAAACCGCATAGGCCTTTTCCAGGTTTGTCATGCCCGCCTTACACACAGAAGCAATAACTTCATCCGCACGGGTATTTACAAGCCGCTCGATTTCCGTTTCAAGACCTTTTACATGAACAGTTATCGTAGCTTCCGATGTGTTTCCGGAAGCATCGGATGCTCTGTAAACAACCTTATAATCACCGGCCTTATTAACGTCTACAGCATCCTTAAAAATTTCCAGTGAGGGGTTGTCATCTGCATAGTCCCACACCTCTACATCTCTCTTATATGAAATGGTGTCTCCCTCATTTATTTCTATGTCTCTGACATTGATTATGGGAGCAGTTGTGTCCGCCGTCACAATGGTCACAGGAACGGTTCTTCCGTCGCAATCAATGACACCGTTGAAGGTGCCGATTGTCTTTAATTCGTCCTTGGTCGGCCCCTGAATTATTGTAATATTTCCTTCGTATCCTGACTTAAATTCTTCTCCGGACAGCTCCGTGCCCGCCTCATGATTTATTTTGACCATTACACCATAAGGTGCTGATTTTGGCATTTCGGTAGGAGTTGAAATAACTTCAGTGCCGCTAATCGGGACTGCCGTTGGTGTCGGCTGCACAGGGCTTAGGCTTTCTCCGTTACAGCCTGCTGATGCAAGCATAACACCGGCCAGTGCAATCACTCCTATTCTGTTTTTTACTCTATTTTTTAACAACATAAAATTGTCTTTCCGGCTTATTTTAGGTATAAAACACCAATTCTTTATTCTACCACTATTGTCATTAAAATGCAACGCAAGGCACACAACAGATAAACGCCTTTAACCATTCGGTCAAAGGCGTTGTCGTTTTTATTCCAATATTGTCATTCTTTCGTCGTCATTAAGCTTAATCAGCTCGTAAAGGCTCATCCACTCTCCGCATATTGCTTTGCATGAGGTTGCTATTGTTCTGGGCTTTCCTGCCTCTTCAAGCTCTTCCTGCGTCATGTTAAATGATGCCTCACAGTTTTTGTAATGATATTGCTGTAATCCGACGTTGAATATTTCATCATCGTCCACTTCTTTACCGTTAAATGTAACCTTGTTAAGTGACGGATTGCTGCGGGACACCGTCACATTCCAGCCTTCTGAAAGCTGATAAAATTCGCAGTGCTTTTCTTCAATAAACGCGTCCTCTCTTACAATGTAGAACAGCATTTTTTTCACTTGTCTGCCGGTAAGTTTAGCTCTGTAGAGCACATCATCAAAAGGGAATGCTTCCACCAGGTCCTTATACTGAACAAGGGGTCCCAGCTCTTTAACTCGTATACTTCCGGAGCCCATTAACATCAGGTCCACTTCCGCACCATCTCTGAAAAGATCGGCAAAAATGTGTCCCAGCTGGGTCTCCTTGTATCTTGTGGGATGAGTATATTTGTCTACAAATCTGGTAATCAGTCTGCAATACTTCTTGTCCGTCTCGTTCTTAAAGCGCTTTATAAGGTCCTCCAGAGCATAATCGCGAGGGCAATTCTCTTCATCTATGGGAATCAGCTTCCATTCATAGCTGTCAATGCAGTTTTTATCCGTATCAACAACAATGTCAAATCGTCCAATCTGTTTTGTTCCACTGGCAGCCTGAACAATGGGAATGCCGTTTATCACTTCCGGCTTCTCCATAAGTGTATGGCTGTGACCACCGATAATAATATCTACTCCCCATCTTGGATCCAGCTTTTTCGCCAATTCAATATCCGCATCAAGTCCTATGTGCGTAAGCAACACCGTGAAATCCACATCCTCTGAGCGGAAGGAATCACATATTCTTCCCACCTCAACTGCAGCATCTTCTACATCGATAAGTGTCCCCACGTGTTCATCAAGCTTCGTCTGCGACAGTACTTCTTCCGTCAGGATGCCTATAAACAGTATTTTCATGTCATCCACTTCGTGAATATAGTGAGAAGGGAACAGACGTACACCATTGGATTTAATGTACATATTTGCGTTGATTATCGGAAATGATGCACATTTTTCCAGGAACAGCAGGTGAGACACTCCATAGTCTGCCTCGTGATTTCCCATAGTAACCACATTAGGCGCAATCATGTTCATTATCTCAATCGTTGACACTCCTCTGAATTCGCTGTCTATTACGGAGCCTCTGAACATATCCCCTGCAATGGCATAAATTACGTTTTCTTCTTCCTGTCTGACCTTCTGGACATACCCGGAAAGTCTGGACACACCGCCTGATACTATGCCGTCCTTCTCAGATTCCATGAAGTCTCCGTGCATATCGTTTGAATGTAAAAGAGTCAGTTTTTTCGTATTTTTCATTATCTTCTCCTTAGCCCCAATAAAAAAGTAGATACATTATATAACTTCTGAACAAAAAAAGCATCCCATGTTTGAATAAAACACGGGATGCCGTAATTCTATTTATTATTTCTGTACAAGATGAACAGCAAAACCTGCAAAATCGTCCTTCATATAAATACGAACCATCTTGTCATTCTTGTAAAGAGCTGAGTCCATATCAAACTCGAAGCCCTGAAGCTGCATATGATAGATTGCTCTCTCAATGTAGTTTGTTCCGATAGCGATGTGTCCGCACTTGCCGGGGCCGGGTGTCTTGTTAAGCTCAATTGAGGAGCTTGCAAATACTGAGCTGTTGCCGTTCTTTACTTCGAAACCGAAGAAACGTGCAAACATTTCTGCTGTCTTAAGTGCCTGTGCCTCATTTTCGCAGTTGATACCAACGTGCTTCATTTCGAAGCCGAGCATTGTGTTTACTGCCTCTCTTGTGAGACGCTTGATTTCATCAAAGTTACCGGCGTTGATAAGGTCACCGCTTACCATCCATGAACCGCCGCAAGCAACAATCTTGGGGAAGTCAAGGTAATCTTTAAGGTTCTTTGCGTTTACACCGCCTGTAGGCATAAACTTAACGCCTGTGTAGGGAGCTGCCATTGCCTTAATCTTAGCAATGCCGCCGGACTGTTCTGCAGGGAAGAACTTAACAACGTCAAGACCAAGCTCAAGAGCCATCTCGATATCTGTGGGGCTTGATGTACCGGGAGTGATGGGCACACCCTTTTCCTGACAGTATCTTACTACCTTAGGATTAAGGCCGGGGCTTACGATAAACTTTGCACCTGCATTAACTGCACGGTCAACCTGTTCTGTTGTAAGTACTGTGCCTGCACCAACGAGCATGTCAGGGAACTGCTCGCTCATAATGCGAATAGCTTCTTCAGCTGCATCTGTTCTGAATGTAACTTCAGCAACGGGAAGTCCGCCTTCACAAAGTGCCTTTGCAAGAGGAGCTGCGTCCTTTGCGTTATCAATCTTTACTACGGGAATAATTCCAAGCTTAGAAAACTGTTTGATGATGTCGTTCATTCTTGTTCTCCTTATATTTTGAGCGCTTACTGTAAGCGCTTACATTCGTTGGTATTATACACTCCAAAAATCATCTTGTAAAGCAAAAAATGTGCCTATTGGATAACAGAGAAAATCTTCTTGGAAATCCAGTTGTTCTCATATATAAAACTTAACAATTTGCTGTCGTTAATCATTTTAAGCATAGACTGGCCAAGCTCCGAAGAACTTATGAGAGTCACAATCATAAACAAAAGCCAGATTATAAGAAGTGCCTCTGAGAAGCCTGCCACGCCTCCAAGCAGTTTGTTTAAGCTCTTTAATCCCGGAAGCTTACTTATCACATCAAGAATCTTTCCGATAATGAAAACCACAATGGAAACAACAATAAATGTGATGATAAAGCCAAGGGCACTGATTATAACCGTTGTTAAGGTTTTGCATACGCAGTTCTCAAGAGAAGCCATCTTTCCTCTTGCGAAATCATCGGCATAATTTTTTGCGTATTCCTTGAACGCTTCACTTTCCGTAATGGCATTTCTCATGACTGAAGGGTAGCCATACTGTTCAAGAACTGAGTCAACCGTCTCTGAGAAGCCTGCGTTTTTCTTGTCCTCTGACTTCTCAGCCTGCTTTGTCATAGCCTTATCATAGGCCTCTTCCAGATTGATTACACTGTCAAGCTTCTCGTATATCGTGCTTGAAAGCTTTTCGCTGTTCTTAAGGATGTTTATCATCACAGGACACAGAATAATTGTAAGTAAAATAATCAGTGCTGTGGCAATAAGCGAGTATACAGTCTTTGTAAATCCTCTTGCCAGTCCTGCACATATTCCAATAATAAAACACAAAATAACCAAAAGTAATAACCAGTTCATTATCGTTCTTCCTTCACTTTTTTAACTAATTTAATGGTACGTACCGCACCGGAATCAACAAGAAAATATCGAAGATCCCCGCCAAAATAAACGTTATCCAGAGTTCCGTCAAATTGTCCGCTGTATTTCTTTGTGCCGTTCTTTCTATATATGGTCACGCCACGTGAACTGTACAATATTGCCTCATCATTTCCTGCACGAAGCACATCATATTCCGGCAGTTTTTTGACTGTGCCGGATTCCTGTCCGTTCAGATCAAAGAACTGCAGTGTTCTCTCGCCTGCCTGCTCAGAAACCACACAGACTCCACCATCGTACATGGACATATCGATAATATTGTCAAATGTCTTCTCCTCGGTAAATTTAGGAATTTCCTTCATTGCATAAAGAGCAAAACCGTCCTCCAGCATAATTCCTACAGTATCATTTCCAAGGAAGTCCACATCATACACAAGTCTTCCCTCAAAAACCTTCTGACCTACTATATTCTCAATGAAGTTCTTTCCAACATCATCAGCATTGTAGAATGTGACCTTACTCATTATGTCATCACCCTTGAAGGAAACATATAGAGTAATCAGCTTCTTTCCGTCCTCGGAGATGGCTATATCAACCGGAAAGCCCTCATTCTTTGTATTGGTACCGATTTCAACTCGAAGCTTTCCATCAATATCATATACCTGAATAATATCCTTCTGTCCATCATTAAGCAGCACCGCCACAACTCCCTGCTGTGCCACGTCCACCTTGACGATAGGATAGTTCACATTTATTGTATGGGGAATTCCTTCTTTTGAGATGACATAAATATTGGTACCCCCAATGTCCGCAATCGCCGATACTTGATTACAGGACACTACTGTAGGGTCCTCAAGACCAAAGGAAGCTTCCCATGTCAGATTTCCGTTTCCGTCCAACGCCTTTGCTCCGTTTATTGTAACAAGCGAAAGGCGATTATCGTCATTGTAATATGCGACTCTGTCGGACCTGACCTTTTCCTCGGAAACAACTTCATAAGCTCCATAGGTTCCATAAAGACGTTCTTTAATCAGTACTGCAGCAACAATAGCGACAGCGGCAAATACCACTACAGCAATAATAATTTTCAAAATAGTTTTTGTGCTGTCTTTCACTGCAAACCTCCAAAAAATCACTTATCCGACACTTTAATATGTTATTTTAACACTTTGTTTCATCTTTGAAAAGTATAATGAATCTTATGGACGTTTCACACTTTGTTCACTTTTTCAACAAAACTTAAACATATTCTTTGTGTACACTCCTTGCATATCATTTGAGTGCACCCATCTCACAAGCGAGGTTAAAATATGACAAAACGAACCACATATATAAGCGCAGCCCTGTTGTTGGCTGCATCACTCTCCATTACTGCCTGCGGTGCCACAGTTCCCCCATCAGGTACCGCAGGCCAATCTCCTTCTCCTACTACAACTCAGGAGACGGTAACTCTTCCTGACGGCATGACTCCCCCTGACGGCATGACTCCCCCCGACGGTATGACTCCTCCCGACGGTATGACTCCTCCCCCCGACTGGAACAATGACAATAATTTTCCTACTGAGGACGATGCCGAAAAAATCCCCGTATCGGAAGATATTATTGACATTAACCTTAATCTCGATAAATCTGACACTGAGGTAATAGATACCTCCTCCCTCGCATCAACCTCCGGTGTCACCACTGTCACTTTCTCCGGTTCTACTGCTACAGTAGACGGAGAAGGTGTAAAAGTGAAGGATACAAAAATAAAAATCAAGGAAGCAGGAACTTATATTTTAAAAGGTTCTTATAATGGCTCTGTCGTCGTTGATGCAAAAGATTCCGAAGTTACACTTATTTTGGATAATGTTTCAATAACTGCAGAAGATACTGCGGCCATATATGTAAAAAAGGCCGAAAAGGTTATCGTAACGCTTAAGGACGGCACCTCCAACGTACTGTCTGACGGAAAAACCTATTCTTTTGATACGGACGACGAAACGGGAGAAGTTGAGACCGAGCCCACTGCATGTCTGTACTCCAAGTCAGATCTAACCATTAACGGCAATGGTACCCTCACAGTAAATGGAAATTATGGTCAGGGCATAAAATCTAAGGATACCCTTAAACTAATAAGCGGAACTTACATAGTAAACGCCGTTGAACATGGAATCGTAGGCAAAGATATGGTTGCCATAGAAAGTGGCACCTACACAGTAAGTGCGGGAGAGGATGGAATCAAAGCCACTAATGATAAAACAAATGACTCCGGTGTAACCGAAAGTGGTATCGTAGTCATAAATGGCGGAAAGCTTTCCATTACCGCCGGAGATGATGGAATAACCGCTGTCTCTTTGCTTTCCATATCTGCAGGTGAAATAGATATTGTAGCCGGAGGCGGCTCTGCAAATGCCACCGAACGTCACGATTCCTATAATCGTGGTTTTGGATGGGGAACTAATCAGAGTACTTCAGATAATTCAGACAAGGCAAGCGCTAAAGGATTGGTATGTGATGCCCAGATTCAGATTACCGGAGGGCGCATCAATATCGATTCCCAGGATGACGCTGTTCATTCAAACTCCTCTTTCATAATGGATAACGGCACCTTAAAGCTCGCTGCCGGAGATGATGGAATTCACTCCGATGATGTTATTATAATTAATAACGGAACAATAGAAATAGAAAAGAGCTACGAAGGCCTCGAATCGCTATCCATAGCCATCTGCGGAGGCAACATATCCGTAATTGCAAAAGATGATGGCATAAACGCAGCAGGTTCCACTGCTAGTGGTAGCGCCATGAACTTCGGTCCTTGGGGCGGTTCTTCTTCAAAGGCATCACTTAAGATTTCCGACGGAAACCTTTACGTTAATGCCTCAGGAGATGGCCTGGATTCCAACGGCATAATGGAGATTTCCGGTGGCATCATTATTGTAGAAGGCCCCACAGACAGTAGCAATGCCGCTCTTGATACTGATGGCGAAATGCTGATAAATGGCGGAAAGATCATCGCTTTAGGTTGTTCAGGTATGTTTGAAAGCCCGTCAGCTAATTCCACACAGAACAGCATTTCTGTTTCAACCGGACTGACAGCGGGAAAGGAAATCTCACTTAAGGATTCCTCCGGCAAGGTATTATTGGCCTTTACCCCTTCAAAAACAATCAGCAACGGGGTAATCACCTTTTCCACTCCGGACATAGAAATTGGCAAGACTTACATAGTAAGTTCCGGAGATAAAGAGACTACCATAACCCCATCCTCAGTAGTTACAAACGAAGGTGTTTCCTCTATGGGCGGCTTCGGCGACCATAACGGAGGCGGCAGACAGCCGGGAGCCTTTGGTGGGCCCGACGGAAACGTAAAAAAACCCGGAGGCTCCGGTGCTCCCGGTGAAGATCGTACACTTCCATATTTCGGAGAAAGGAAATAAAAAATAAGCTGCAAAGTGATGAACTCATCACTCTGCAGCAATTTTTATTTTGTCGTTTCGTTTTTTAATGCAGCAAGGGCGTCGCCGATATTTGTTGCTTTGCCCTCTTCGATTATGGCAATTAATTTGTCTATTACGGCAATCGTCATATTGCTTTTTCCGATTTGTGCCTCATAGTTTGTGGACAATGCCAGTGCCTCATTACGAATAGTCTCTGTCAGCTGCTTATGCTCACTTGACGCTGCATCTGCCTGCTGTTGCAAGGTTGCGATTTCCGGCTCATAACGTCCACGGATTTCGTTGGTAAGCACCTGTTTTGTATCCGCTTCAAAATCATCAAGTGCCTTCTGTACTCCGGCAGAAAGGCCATCAAGCTTTATGTCCATTTCCGCAAGTTCCTGATCATACGCTTCAAGACCGTATTCTGATTCGTCATCATCCTTCTCTATTCCGCGTTTAACCATTCGAATATTTTTCTTTGTATTCCTGATTTCTTTTATCAGCTCTGCTATACCATTGATTTCATTATTGTGCTTATCCTTAACAAGATTGCTGATAAGCATGTAAATTCCTCCAAACAGAACTATATCAACGATATAAACAATCGCCGGAGTGAATGTGGGTCCAAAGGGCTTACCGTCCAGCAATGTAAATATCATGCAGGGAAGTGCAAGAAACAGAAAGATGAAGCACACGGTCAGCAAAAGCACGTCTGCAAATGTTCTTGGAACAAACAGAGCATAAAAGAGTCGGTACTTACAGATTTTAGGGAGTCGATATTCTCTGACTCTTGCGTTGATTTCCTGTCTGAGTTTCTTCAGCTGTCCCTGTAAATCCTCTGTTTCCACGCCCACGCGCTCGGAAACTTTTAAGGACTTCTCTTTTGCCTTATCGCTTTTAACTTTTTTCTTATTTTTGTTCAGCTCAGATATTTCCTTGCTGTAAGTCTCTTCAATTTCCGCTCTTCGTGTCTTGACAGTAGTTTCAATTTCAGAACTCATTGCCTTTTTCTTTGTGTCGATTGATTTTGTAATACCGTTAATAGTCTTACCCAATTCTTCGGCACGCTTTTTATCACCGTCCTGCTTTTCCAGCATGGCACGAATTGCCTTCAGTTCATTTAGTCCGCCCTGTAATATTGATTCAGCCATATTCACCTCCTGCAATTACAGCTCGTTTCTGTTGTTAAGTGCCCTTAGCAAAGTAACCTCGTCTATATATTCCAGATCACCACCTACCGGAACTCCGCTGGCGATACGCGTTGTTTTTATGCCAATAGGTTTTATAAGCTTGCTGATATACATTGCCGTCGCCTCGCCTTCAATTCCCGAGTTTGTGGCAAGAATTACTTCATCCACATCACCCTTGAGGCGAACAAGCAGCTCTTTTATTTTCAAATCAGCAGGAGAAATGCCCAGCATAGGAGATATTGCTCCGTGAAGCACATGATAAACTCCCTTATATTTTCCGGTTTTTTCGTATGCCGCCAGGTCTCTGGAGTTCTCCACAACCATTATGACTTTTTTGTCTCTTTCAGGACTGGAGCAGATTGGACAAAGTTCTTTATCCGTAAGTGTACAGCAGCATGAGCAGTACTGAACATTCTGCCTTGCTCCTGTAATAGCTGCAGCCAGTGCACCTGCATTCTCTTCCGGCATATTGATTATGTGAAAAGCCAGTCTTTGTGCTGTTTTTACACCGATACCGGGCAGGCCTGCCAGAGACTCTATTAATTTGTTTATGTGACTTGAATAGTAGTCCATAATTTAGAAACCGAATCCGCCGAGACCACCAAGGCCACCCATGCCGCCCATGGCGTTATCAGCAGACTTGGTAATTTCATCATTTGCTGCCTGAACCTGCTTAATTGCTTCGTTTGTTGCAGCTACAATCATGTCCTCAAGTGTCTCAATATCATCAGGATCAACTGCCTCAGGAGAAAGCTTTACTGAAAGCACCTTGCATTCACCGCTTACAGCTACTGTAACA
The DNA here is from genome assembly GCA_024403375.1 of Lachnospiraceae bacterium. Classification (GTDB taxonomy): domain Bacteria; phylum Bacillota; class Clostridia; order Lachnospirales; family Lachnospiraceae; genus RGIG3528. The sequence continues at coordinate 2,382 of JAKSRZ010000059.1, read as the reverse complement.
GCACCGCCGCCTACAGCTGCAGTAAATTCTTTCTCAGCCAGTTCTGCCTGCTTTTTCTCCATCTCAGCCTGCTGCTGCTCAAGCTGACGCTGCATTCTCTGAGCCTGCTTCATAAGATTGCTCATATTTCCGGGCATTCCGCCGCCCATGTATCCGCCTTTTTTACCCATAATAACCTCCAAATCTGATTCTGTTTATTCAACTTCAATGGGAATATCCTTGAAAAGTTTCTGCAAATCAGGAAATCCCTTTGCTTCTTTATTTGAGCCTACTTTCTTAAGCTCCACATCCACAATTTTGCCCGTTTCCTTGGCAATTGCCGCCTTAATGTTTTCTATTCCGTCAGGATCATCTGTAACGTATCCATAAGAAAATGCATCTGTAAATACCAAAAGCAATCTGTTATCATCCGTTACGCTGACCTTCGCACCTGCCAGGTTTTCTCTGCCCATGCTGTTAAAGCCATGGAGTATTTTAGGCCACTTTCTTGCTATTTCCTGAAGTTCCTCCGGCAAGGCTCTCGTAAGTACCGGTTCCGGTTCGGGCTCTTCTTTTGCCGTATATGCTCCGGTGGTGGTTGCACTCACATTCACGGAGATGCTGCCATTTGCCAGCTTTTCTTCCAGCCTCTCAATTCTTTCGTTAACTGCATCCGTTGTACTTTCGGTTTCCGGCTTGCAAAGCTTTATAAGTGTCACCTCCACCAGCACTCGTTTTTGTGTTGAAAAACGGATGTCATTGGTAAGGTCCGACATTATACGAATGTATCTGGAAATCGTTTCTGCCGAATTAGCTTCTACTTCCTTCATGAAAATGGGCAGATAATCGGATGGTATATCCAAAACGTCATCTGCGGAGCCCTGAGCCTTAGCCACAAGAAGATTTCTAAGGTACCAGGTGAAATCCACCGTAAACTGCGTAAGTTCTCGACCATGCATAACCGCATCATCAAGAATTGCCAGTACCTGTGAAACGTTTCCTTCACGAATGGAACTCATAAGCTGACCGAACACCGTGGTATCAACTGTTCCCAGCACTTCCAGCACTTTATCGTAGGTCAGCTCCTGACCAAGATAAAAGGATATGCACTGATCCAAAAGGCTTATACCATCTCTGAAGGAGCCGTCAGCCTTCACTGCAATGTAGCGAAGGGCCTTCTCCTCGGCCTGAACGCCTTCGGTGTCGCAAAGTGTCTTCAATCTTGATGCGACGCCTTCTGCTGTAGCTCTTCTGAAGTCATAACGCTGGCATCTGGACAAAATCGTTATGGGAATCTTGTGTATCTCGGTAGTTGCCAGTATGAATATTACATATGAGGGTGGTTCTTCCAATGTTTTCAGAAGAGCATTAAAAGCTCCTGCGGAAAGCATATGAACCTCGTCGATAATGTATACCTTGTATTTTCCTTCAGTAGGAGAATACTGAACCTCATCGATAATTTCACGAATGTTGTCTACACCATTGTTTGATGCGGCGTCGATTTCTATCACGTTCATTGAGGTGCCTGCAAGAATCGCTTTACAGGTCGGACATTCTCCGCAGGGATTTCCGTCTGTCGGATTCTCACAGTTCACTGCTCTTGCAAATATTTTGGCAGCCGTGGTCTTTCCGACTCCTCGGGTACCGCAGAAAAGGAACGCGTGTCCAATGCGGTTTGCCACAATCTGATTACGCAAGGTGGTAACAATATGATCCTGCCCTTTCACATCATCAAAAACCTGCGGGCGGAACTTTCTGTATAGTGCCGTGTATCCCATATTACCTCTTTGCACACTTTTCAATAAGACCGATTATAGTTTCTATAGCGTTGCCTGCTTCGCTCTTATTCATCGCTTCCACATACTTTGCACTGTTTTCGCGAACATAGCTTATAGCCTTAAGAAGCTCTTCGTTTGTAAGGTTTTCTTCGTGAAGTACGTAAGAAAAGCCCTGCTTCTCAAAGGAATCTGCATTTAATATCTGGTCGCCGCGGCTTGCACCTGCGGGAAGCGGAATAAGAATATGCGGCTTCTTAAGTGCCAGTATCTCACAGATTGCATTAGCACCTGCTCTGGAAATAATAATATCCGCTGCCGCAAATACGTCAGGCATCTCTTCTCTTACATATTCAAACTGGCAATAGCCCTGAACATCCTTAACGTCTTCGTTGGTTTTTCCCTTACCGCAAAGGTGAATAATGTCATAGTCTCTTACAAGGGTTGGAAGAAGATCGACTATAGCATCGTTTACATGCTGTGCTCCGGTACTTCCGCCCACAACAAGAATTACCGGCTTCTCGCCTGAAAGTCCTGCAAATTTAAGGCCCTTCTCTCTGCTTCCCTCATAGAGCTTCTGTCTTATGGGAGAACCTGAAAGGACTGCTTTGCTTTCAGGAAGGTACTT